>JBAWYO010000065.1:0-8066 GCA_037143495.1 Candidatus Omnitrophota bacterium
GGTCATACGGTAGGAGCGGGTGTCGTCAGCGAGATCATAGCATAAAGGTAAGCGCATGCAAGAGCTCATAACCTTCGAATGTACACAGTGCAAGAACCGGAACTACACCTCGTTCAAGAATAAAAAGCAGGTGACTGACCGGCTGGAATTGAATAAATTCTGTAAATTTTGCAGGAAACATACGGCGCATAAAGAGTTGAAATAGCAGCAGAACGCGTTATAGAGGCCAGTAGCTCCAATTGGTAGAGCGGCGGTCTCCAAAACCGCGTGTTGGGGGTTCGAGTCCCTCCTGGCCTGCCAGATGAAAAAAAACAAAATGATCAATAGCATAAAGAAGTTTTTCAGTGAAGTAGTTCTCGAGCTCAAAAAAGTATCCTGGTCAACG
Organism: Candidatus Omnitrophota bacterium; assembly: GCA_037143495.1. Lineage (GTDB taxonomy): Bacteria > Omnitrophota > Gorgyraeia > JABMQH01 > JABMQH01 > JBAWYO01. The sequence goes on from JBAWYO010000065.1 coordinate 386, forward strand.
CGCGAGGAACTGACGGGCTCGACAATAGCGGTGATTGTGCTGGTGATAATTCTGGCCATTTTTATCGGTTGCTGCGATCTGGTCCTCTCGAAGGTCGTCGATATGGTCATCCGGTACTCCCTGTAAAAACTATGGAAAAAAAGTGGTACGTTATTCACACTCAGACAGGTTCTGAGGAGAAGGTCAGGACGCACCTTCAGAACAGGCTGAAACTCTCGGCCCTGAAGGAACAGATCGGACAGATATTGGTACCGTCCGAGCGCGTCTCGGAGGTCCGCAGCGGTAAAAAACGCATATCAGAGCGGAAGTTCTTTCCCGGATATATCCTGGTGCAGATGGAGTTGACGGATGAGGTCTGGTATCTGCTTAAGAATACCGCGGGAGTAACCGGGTTCATCGGTTCCGGGCAAAAGCCGGTATCTATCGATGAGTCTGAAGTTGAGTATATCCTGAAGCAGAGCGTCGAGCGTCAGGAAAAGCCGATACCGAAGATGATCTTTCAGAAGGGCGAATCAGTTCGCGTGATCGACGGTCCTTTCGTCAACTTCACCGGAGCTATTGATGAAGTCTATCCGACCAAGGGACGCATCAAGGTATCAATATCGGTCTTTGGACGCTCGACACCCGTCGAGCTTGAGTATTGGCAAGTAGAAAAAATATAGGGATACCATGGCAAAGAAAGTAACGGCTACGATCAGATTGTATTGTCCGGCCGGCGCGGCAAACCCGGCGCCGCCCGTAGGTCCGGCGCTCGGCCAGCACGGACTGAACATCATGGATTTTTGTAAAAAATTCAACGAGAAGACCCGCGGCCAGGAAGGACTCATCCTGCCGGTCGTTATAACGGCTTTCGAGGATAAGTCTTTCACCTTTATTATCAAGAGCCCGCCGTGCTCGATCCTGCTCAAGCGAGCGGCAGGCGTTGCAAAAGCGAGCGGTGTCCCCAATAAAGAGAAGGTCGGGAAAGTTACGAAAGCGCAGATCATTGAGATCGTGCAGATAAAGAAGAATGACCTTAATACCACCGACATTGACGCGGCGATCAAAATTGTTGAAGGAACCGCGCGATCGATGGGGATCGAGGTCGTAGGATAACCCATGAGAAAACTAAACAAGAGAATGAAAGAGGCGGTTAAGCTCGTTGTTCCGTCGAAGAAGTACAGTCTTGAGGACGCGATAGCCATCATTAAAAAGGCGCCGCATCCGAAATTTGACGAGAGCGTTGATCTCTCGTTCAAGCTGCATACCGATACGAAACAGGGTACGCAGGTGGTCAGGGGTACCGTAGCTCTTCCTCACGGGACCGGTAAAAAAGTCACCGTTGCGGTGTTTTGCAAGGGTGAAGCTGAATCAAAAGCGCGCGCGGCCGGTGCTGATTTTGCCGGGGGCAGCGAGTTGGTGGAAAAAGTATCGGGCGGCTGGTGCGAATTCGATGTAGCGATCGCGACGCCTGAGATGATGAAAGAGATGAGCCGTCTCGGTAAAGTTCTCGGCCCCCGCGGTCTGATGCCGAACCCTAAAGCGGGTACCGTCACCGAAGACGTGGCAAAGGCGATCAAAGAGGTTAAGGCCGGACGCGTAGAGTTCAGGATGGATAAACAGGGTAACGTCCACGTCCCCGTCGGTAAGGTATCGTTTCAGGAGAAGGCGCTCAAAGAGAACGCCCAGAGCCTGATCGATGTCGTTGCCGCCGCGAAACCCCACGGACTTAAAGGAAAATTCATCACCGGGCTGGCGATCTCGAGTACGATGGGACCTGGCGTCAAGCTGGAATATAAAGCCGAATAACGATAAGGAACCGACGATGGCAAAGATTGGCAAGATCTGCAAAGAGTACATGATCGAAGAGCTCACCGAGTCGCTCAAAGCAAGTTCGAGCGTTTTTGTGACCGATTGTAACGGGCTCAGCTGCGGTGATCTGCGCAAGCTGCGGGGGAGCCTTAAGGGCGCTAACGCCACGTATGTGGTCGTCAAGAACAGCCTGGGGAAGATCGCCCTCAAAAATGCCGGCGATGAAACATTGACACCCTTTTGTTTAGGGACGGTCGGTCTGACGCTGGGAGGCACTGATCCTGTGCTGACGTCGAAGGCGCTGCTCGGCTTTGCTAAGGAATTTGATAAGCTGAAGATCAAGTGTGGCATTCTCGACGGGAAACTGTTAACCGCCGCGGATATCAAGGAACTTTCGCAGCTGCCGTCACGCGAAGTTCTGCTGGCAAGGATGTGCGGCGGCATGAAGGCCCCAATTACCGGTTTTGTGAATGTGCTCCACGGCACGCTCGCGAAAATCGTTTATGCGGTGCAGGCAATTAAGGAAAAAAAGGAAAAAGAGGGTAAGGCTTGATCTTAAGGTTGGGCCGAACAAACAGAGTAGCGATCAAGGAAAGAGCTCCGTAAGTCGCGTGCTCATATACGAGGGAGGAATTTACTACAATGGCTGACGAGAAAAAGGAAAAAGTTGAGATTTCGAAAAAGGCCCAGGAGATCCTGGATACCGTCGAGACGCTTTCGGTGCTGGAGTTATCCAACCTCGTAAAAGCGCTCGAAGAGAAATTCGGCGTAACCGCGAGCGCGCCCATGGGTATGGCGTTTGCGGGCGGTGCAATGCCGGCTGGCGGCGCTGCTGCAGCTGCCCCCGCTGAAGAGAAGACGACCTTCACGGTTATGCTGGTGAGCGTCGGCGAGCAGAAGATACAGGTTATCAAAGAGATCCGTACCGTCACGACCCTTGGCCTGAAAGAGGCGAAGGACCTCGTTGAAGCGGCACCGAAGGCTGTCAAGGAAGGTATTACGAAGGAAGAGGCTGAGAAGATCAAGGCTCAGCTTGAGGCAGTCGGCGCTAAGATCGAACTTAAATAAGAGACCACCCGCAGCGTTCGGCATTCGTCCATCGGTTATGATGGCCGGATGCCGGCCAGTGAACTTCTTCGCAGGGGGATAAAACCGATAATGGTAAAACGCAAGAACTTCGCAAAGCTAAAAGAGGTTTTTGAGCTGCCGCATCTTTTGGATATCCAGTTTAAATCATACGCTGATTTTCTGCAGCAGGATACTCCAAAGACCAAGCGCAAGAATGACGGTCTTGAAGCCGCGTTCCGGGAGATATTCCCGATCGAAAATTACGACGCCACCTATAAGCTGGAGTACGTAAATTATACGCTGGGGAATCCGAAGTATTCCGCTCAGGACTGCCGCCGGAGAGCCGCCTCATACGCGACACCGCTTAAGGCAAAGTTCAGATTGCGCACCCCGAAAGATATCAGGGAGCAGGAAGTTTATTTCTGTGATCTGCCGCTGATGACCGATACGGGTACCTTTATTATCAATGGCGATGAGCGCGTTGTCGTCAGCCAGCTCCATCGCTCGCCCGGCATTTCGTTCGAAGAGGAGATCCATCCGAACGGTAAGAAGCTCTATTCGGCGAGGATCATTCCCTATCGCGGCGCCTGGATGGAGTTTGAATTCGACCTCAATGATATCCTTTTTGTCGTTATCGACCGCCGTCGTAAATTTTTGGCGACCGAAGTGTTGCGCGCGATCGGACTCTCGAGCAATGAAGACATACTCAACGCGTTCAAAGGGATCGAAAAGGTCGAGATCACCAAGCGTATACATTTCAGGGATTTGATCGGCATGATCCTCAGCAGCGACATCGTTGATGAGACAGGTTCTGTCCTGGTGGCAAAGGAGACCGAACTCACCAAGGATATCCTCGATACGATATGGGACAAGGGGATACGCTCGATCGAGATAATTAAGCCGACGGTAGCCGACCTGACGAAGACACTTTTGCGCGATCATACCAAGACCAAGCAGGAAGCTCTCCTTGATATATATCGGAAGATCAGGCCCGGCGATCCGGCGACACAGGAATCTTCCGAACTACTAATGCACCGTTTCTTTTTTGATCCGAAGCGCTATGATCTCGGCCGCGTCGGCAGGTTCATGCTCAACCGCAAGCTCGGCATGGATCACGATCTCGAGCAGCGCGCGCTTGATAACGCGACGATCATCCGGGTCATAGAATCGCTCGTCGATCTTAAGAGCGGGAAGCGCACGATAGACGATATCGATCACCTGGGAAATCGCAGGATCAGGTCGGTCGGTGAGCTTCTCCAGAATCAGTTCCGCATCGGGCTGGTCAGGCTGGAGCGCGCCACGCGCGATCGCATGAACATCTATGATCTTGAGAATTCGATGCCGCATAATCTTCTTAATACCAAGCTGATCGCTACGGTCGTCAAGGATTTCTTCGGCCGCAGCCAGTTGTCGCAGTTCATGGACCAGACGAACCCGCTTGCTGAGATGACCCACAAACGCAGGCTGAGCGCGCTGGGTACCGGCGGTTTAAGCAGGGAGCGTGCCGGCTTCGAGGTCCGCGACGTACACTACACTCACTACGGACGTATGTGTCCTATTGAAACACCTGAAGGTCCGAATATCGGATTGATCACGTCGCTGAGCACGTTCGCGCGGGTCAATGAATACGGTTTTATCGAGACGCCGTACCGGAAGGTCGATAACGGACGTGTAACGAATAAGATCGAGTATCTGACCGCCGATATCGAAGATAATTTCGTAGTCGCGCAGGCCAACTCGAAAATCGATAAGGACGGGCACTTTACCGAAGAGCGCGTTTTCTCGCGTTACAAAGACGACTTCGTGCAGGCTGATCCCAAGAAGGTCCAATATATGGACGTCTCGCCGATCCAGCTGGTTTCTATCGCCGCGGCGCTTATCCCGTTCCTTGAGCATGATGACGCGAACCGCGCGCTGATGGGATCGAACATGCAACGGCAGGCTGTTCCGCTGCTCGTCACGGAATCGCCGCTCGTCGCGACCGGCATGGAATATCGCACCGCTAAGGATTCAGGCGCGGTCGTCGTCGCTTCCAATTCGGGCAAGGTTACGCATGTGCAGGGGGACGAGATAACGGTCGGCGGCAAGATGTACCGGCTGCGGAAGTTTGAAAAATCGAACGCTAATACCTGCATCAACCAGCGGCCGATCGTCAAGCTCGGCGATTCGATCGAGCAGGGCGATGTCATCGCTGATGGACCGGCGACCGCCAACGGCGAATTGTCGCTGGGACGCAACGTCCTGGTCGCTTTTATGCCATGGCGCGGATATAATTTTGAAGACGCGATCCTGCTCAACGAGAAACTGGTCAGGGAAGACGTTTTTACGTCGGTGCACATCGAGGAGTTTGAGATCGAGGCCCGTGATACACGGCTCGGCAATGAAGAGATCACCCGCGATATTCCGAACGTCGGCGAAGAGGCGCTCGCGAATCTCGATGAAGGCGGTATCGTGCGCCTGGGAGCCGAGGTCGGCCCCGGTGACATTCTTGTCGGGAAAGTGACCCCGAAGAGCGAGACCGAGCTGTCTCCGGAAGAGAAACTTCTGCGCGCGATCTTCGGCGAAAAAGCCGGTGACGTTCGTGACGCATCGCTCGTGGTCCCTCCGGGGATCGAGGGTGTTGTGGTCGATGTCCGGGTCTTCTCTCGCAAAGAGCCGCGGTCAAAGACCAAAGAAGAGAAGACGAAAGAGTTTAAACAGATCGAAGAGGTCCGGAAGTTCTATCAGACCCAGATCGATACGATAAAGAGTGAAAAGATAGAGAAGCTTGCCAAGTATCTGCTCGGAAAGCAGCTTGAGGCGAGTCTTCTGGATCAGGAGACCGGCGCCGTGGTTATCGGCAAAGAGCGCCCGATCAAGAAGAAAGATCTCGAGAAGCTCGACCGGTGCGATATCGATGATGTTAAGCTGATCGATGATATCCGCAACGAGCAGGATGTCAAGAAAACCGCAAAGGTATACGACCTTCAGGTCGAAGAGCTCTCCTATGAGTGCGATTCCGAGATCGACCGGATCAAGCGCGGCGATGAGCTGCCCCCGGGCGTTCTCAAGAAGATCGTTGTCTATGTCGCGTCGAAGAGGAAATGCGCGGTTGGCGATAAGCTCGCCGGCCGGCACGGTAATAAAGGTGTCATCGCGAAGATCCTCCCTGAAGAGGACATGCCTTATCTGCCGGACGGCACCCCGATAGAGATCGTCCTTAATCCGCTCGGCGTTCCTTCCCGTATGAACGTCGGCCAGATCCTAGAGACCCATCTTGGCTGGGCAGCGCATGCGCTCGGTCTGCATATTGCGACATCGATTTTCGACGGCGCGAGCGAGCTGGAGATCAAGGAAGAGATGAAGAAGGCAGGGCTTCCCGTTGACGGCAAGATAGGCTTACGCGACGGTACCAGCGGACGTCCGTTCGATCAGAAGGCAACGGTCGGGTACATCTATATGTTGAAGTTGGTGCACATGGTTGACGATAAGATCCACGCGCGCTCGATCGGGCCGTATTCGCTGGTTACGCAGCAGCCCCTTGGTGGCAAGGCGCAATTCGGCGGTCAGCGTTTCGGTGAAATGGAAGTCTGGGCGCTTGAGGCATACGGCGCCGCGTATACGCTGCAGGAACTCCTGACCGTTAAGAGCGACGATGTCGTCGGCCGTACCAAAATTTATGAAGCGATTGTCAAGGGCGAGAACGCATTACATGCGGGCACGCCCGAATCGTTCAATGTTCTCGTGAAAGAGTTGCAGGGACTGGGGCTTGATGTCAAGTTGAACCGGGAGAAGGAAAAAGGTAAATAATATGATCGAAGAAATCAGTACCTTTGATTCTGTATCCATAGGTATCGCGTCCCCGCAGACGATCAAAGCATGGTCGAAGGGCGAAGTCAAAAAGCCCGAAACTATTAATTACCGTACCTTCAAGCCTGAAAAAGACGGTCTTTTCTGTGAAAAAATATTCGGGCCGACCAGGGACTGGGAATGTAACTGCGGAAAATATAAACGTATTAAGCATAAAGGTATCGTCTGCGATCGTTGCGGCGTCGAGGTGACGCGCTCGAGCGTGCGGCGTGAACGGATGGCGCATATCGAATTGGCCACGCCGGTCTCGCATGTCTGGTTCTTTAAGGCGGTCCCTTCGCGTATCGGCCATATCCTTGACCTCAACCTGCGCGATCTTGAAAAGGTCCTCTATTACGAAGAATACATCGTCATTGAGCCGGGTGATTCCCCGTTAAAAAAGCGCGAACTGCTTACCGAAGAGAAGTATAAGGAATATCGCGAACGCTACGGGAACACTTTTACAGCAAAGATGGGCGCGGAAGGTGTTCGTGACCTCTTAAAAGAGATCGACCTCGATAAGATGGCCACGAAGTACCGCCGTGAAATCCGCGAATCTAAATCTGAGCAGGCCCAGCGCAAAGCGGTGAAGGTCCTGCGGATCATTGAGGCGTTCAAGCGGTCGGGTAACCGTCCGGAGTGGATGATCCTTGAGATACTGCCGGTGATCCCGCCTGATCTGCGTCCGCTCGTGCCGCTCGATGGCGGCCGGTTCGCGACCAGCGACCTTAATGATCTTTACCGTCGTGTGATCAACAGGAATAACCGCCTGAAAAAACTTATAGAACTTAAAGCACCGAATGTTATCATCCGTAATGAAAAACGCATGTTACAGGAAGCGGTTGATGCGCTTTTTGATAACGGGCGTCACGGCCGGCCGGTGCTCGGCGCGGGAAACAGACCCCTGAAGAGCCTGAGCGATATGCTCAAGGGTAAGCAGGGGAGGTTCCGCCAGAACCTGCTCGGTAAGAGAGTCGATTACTCCGGAAGAAGC
>JBAWYO010000066.1:0-8055 GCA_037143495.1 Candidatus Omnitrophota bacterium
CCTAAGGCTCCGCCGATCGCCGCGCCTTCAAGCCCGCGACCGCTCTGATGGCCGATGATACCCCCCGCGATGGCGCCGAGAAGCCCGCCGCCGACCGCGCCCTGCTTTGTTTTAGGCCCTGTCGATTCGCAGCCTGCCAGCGCAAGCGCCGCGACGATGACTATAGCAAGTGTATTTGTCTTCATTTTAATTCCTCCAGTTGCTGAATTATACCATAAACTCAATGTAGATGCATTGAAAAATTGATCATTACTTTCCTATGTCTTCATTCCACAGTCGCGGGTACAATTCAATAAATTTTGCCATCATGGTCTTGCACTCATTCATATCAAGATTAAGTACGGCCACGCCACGTTTTTTTAGATATGCTTCAGGCCCTTTAAAGGTCTTTTTTTCGCCGATAACAACCGTGGGGATCCTATAGAGAAGGATCGCGCCCGAGCACATGTCGCATGGCGAGAGCGTCGAATAGATTGTGCATTTTTGATACTCGCGCGCCGTCAGCCGTCCGGCATTCTCAAGACAATCCATCTCGGCGTGCAGGATCGCCGATTTCTTCTGAACGCGCCGGTTATGCCCGCGACCGATTATGATTCCCTCCTTCACCAGCACGGAACCTATCGGTATGCCGCCCTCGCCAAGCCCTCTACGGGCTTGCGCAATAGCCTCGTTCATAAACGTTACGTGCTCTTCTCGCTTCATATAACTCCTGTTTCAAGAACGTTCTTTCTGCTCATGATAAAATATCGCATGTTACCCATCTTGTCCATCTTTTCTTACAGCCCTCACACACCGTCGATATTTCCTCTTACGGGGATTGCCGCCCTTAAACCATCGGCACTTATTTCCGCGGCTAGTTGTTCTACCGCCCTCACGATCGCCGCGATGGTGATATCGCCGATATTCCGATGCTCCTGAAGACGCGCTCGGGACGCCGCGAGAAGCTCCCCAACCGTCGTTATGCCGGCTTTACTGAAAGCGTTCTTCGCTCTGGCTCGCTGAGGAGCCCTGCCACCGCCGGCCCTGGCATTCGGTATCTTTTCAAGGACCCGCTCAACCGGCAGATCCCGCAAGCGCCGCAGGTCAGCATCTAAGCGACCACCCAAATCGCACCTTGCGCTGATAGTGTCCCCTCCCACCAGGGAAAAACCGCTTTCCCCTAAAATACCCTGCAGCCAGGATGGTGTCTGGCTCGGAGGTGGGTACATTTGCTCTAACTGAACAAATGAGCAGGCAGATAATGCACCGATGGTCGTTACCCCGCGTCCTCTGAGAGGATCGATCCTTAACCACCGGCGAAATTCTACCAGCCGCTCTATAGGATCACCAAGCTCTAATGGCCGTATCCCTCCTACGCCGGATAAGAATAAACCATGCCTGTTCAAGGTGATCTCAAGGAGATTGACCGTTGCGCGCGGGATGCCGAATCTCGTCTCTAATTCCGTTCTGGTTTTGGTGCAGAGCGTGCCAATAGTAGCGATCCGCTGCGCAGCGATCGACCCGGTGTCCAGCCAGGGGAGGAATTCCGTTATTCGCGCTACCGGGTCCTGCCGTGACAAAGGATTCCCGACAAGCCTGATAAAGCCATTTCGTTCCAGCATGATCATGACCGTGCCCCACACGTCAAGATGGCGCACAGTATCTATATTCGTGACGAGATCCCGGATGGTCGCCACCCCCCGCTCCCGAAAAGTATTTCTTACCGCGACTGGAAAATAACCCAGCGCCAGGACAGACGCATTCCAGCTTCCTGAATTGCCAGGCCGTAGGTGAGCGCCACGCAGATAACGCAGGTAATAGGAAACTTTTTCGAGAGCCCTGGCCTCGATATCTCTCACGTTATTCCCCGTGCAGTGAAACTCATTCATTCTAGCCAGGACGCCAAATGCGGTCGTTCTCACTCCCTGCGCCGGATTGACATGCCGGAATCGCAGAACCATTATCTCTTGCTCTGACAAAAGACCCGGGTAAGCGAAGAGCGCTTCTACAGCCTTGCCATCAGCATAATCGAAGGTTGCCTCTCTTTCAACGTATGGAAGAGGTCGCAACGCACAGGAAATGCTCTTTTCTACCATCGCAACGGGTCTGAGCATAGATGACTTGCCGCAATCTGCAGGCGAACTCCCCGCGCAGACGATGAGCACCCCTGCTATCGTAAGAATAGAGGGTACTATAATTTTAAACACGCGAGAGCGAATAGTCTTCGGCATACTGTACAGATTATACCACAAAGAAGATTCCATGCAAAGTTATATTTCTAGTTTTTTTTTATTTAACATTTTTCCGTAAAAAATACCGATGCGATAGCTAATACACTGTTTATAGCTCTATCGCACCGGCAGAGTTCAATTATTAAAACTACTTCAAGCCTTATTGCACTTTTTACAATGCATGTCATGCATACATTTCACGAACTGAATCGCGAACGCACCGACAATTATCAAGAGCACGATCTGTCCGAATAGTCCCCAACTCATCATGGTAACCTCCTTGCGGTTACTTCTATTTCACGCCTCTCAGTTCATTCTGCGAAACTCCTTTTTCCTACTGAACCAGCTTATTTCCTTTATCCTGCCAATCTTTCAGCCCGCCTTTATAGTCAAGGACTTCATATCCCATCCCTGAAAGCTTCTTCGCCGCTTCGGTGCTGGCTTTGCATTTGAAGCCGCCGCAAAAAACAACAATGTGATCATCCTTGGATAATCTCGATGCGGCCGTACCCTGATCGATAGTGTTGACCGGGAACGATTCCGCTCCCTCGATATGCCCTTTTTTATAACTCTCGGCATCCAAAACATCCAGAAGACGATATTTCTCCCCCGATGTGCGGATCGACATGAACTGGCGATACGTGATCTCCCGTACATCATCACGCGCATTCGCTTTCGCTACGACCTTGCCGTACGTACCGGCACTATTTTTCGCAGCGCCACTCGTACCACAGGTGCTGCCACCGCACATCCCGCAGGTGCCGCACATCGCGAACGCCTGAGCGCACAGGAACATCATTACCAGTGCCCCTAAAATGACTCTTTTAAACATCTTCAGAACCTCCTCTTTTCAAGTGCACCAATCCCTCTTCTTTATTCTACTATAGAAACGCAGCCCGTGTAAAAAAGGTTCATTTTTTTTCCCAATGTTTGCAGCCGATATCGACAATAGCGGGCGGAATGCTTTTATTCTCGCCCTTCTTATTCTTTTCAAACCAGACACAGACTCCCAGAAACGTTGACGTACTTATATTTTGTGACGCGCAGGTCCAGCACGATTTCTCTTTTGAATCGGTCATACGACGGTCTCCTTATTATTTTTTGTATGTGCGTCGGCCTTTTCCAAGAGCTGCTGTAGATGATCGAAGGGAAGCAATTTCTTGGCATCGCGCATGCTCATCCACGCATGATCGGTAATCTCCGAACCGTCAACGATGACCTTCGCGCTCTTGGTCTCGCAAAGATAGTAGACCGAATGTTTTTCTATAGCCGTCCCTTTATTTGGCTTTCTATTACTGAGGGCCGGATAGATGTCTTCTTCCCTGAACCCTTCAACAAATCTTAGGGCGGATATACCCGTCTCTTCAGCTATCTCACGGATCGCCGCTTCTTTTTCAGACTCACCCTTTTCAATGTGCCCCTTGGGAAATCCCCAGATCCTGTTACGTGCACTGTATATCAATAAAAAGAGTAGCTTCTTTTTTTCCTGCCGATAGATGATAGCGCCGTATGAATATTCTTTTTTCATATGCTACTTCCACATTATTCTCGCGGCGTTCCTCGCCGGTATTCTGCTGTAGCGATACTTCGGATGGCCGATCATCATGACGCCGCCGGCGGCGGCGCGATGGGACAACCCCGTAAATTCGCGCACCTTCGCCGAAGCGTTGATCGCCATGCTCGCGTACCCCGCCCAGCAGGCGCCTAACCCAAGACCGGCTGCCGCCAGCTCGAGATAGGTCGCCGCTATGGTGCATGACTGCGGAACCATCGGATCGTCCTTGAGGCCGTACGCGATCACTATGCATGGCGCCCCCCGGCAGATCAGGTCTTCGCCCTTCTTCCAAGCCTGAACAAGGTGCTCAAAGCGAAACGCCACGGCCATCGGATCGTTCGCGTTCAAAAGCCCCTCGATCCATTGGGCGATAAGATCGCCGAAGTCATGAACCGTGTCTTTTCCTATAATGACCGCCCAGTTGACCGGCTGACGATTTATCCCCGAGGGCGCGTAACGGGCGATGTCGATCAGCTTTTCCATTGTTTCCCTTGAGACAGGCTCCTCTTTATAGGCGCGGACAGAGCGGCGCCCCTTAAGAAAGAGCTCCACCGCTTCGGCACCGGGCAATTTAGCGTGATCAAGTCGCGGAAAGGTAGCAGCATCAGCGCCGGAAAGTTGTAGGGATCCCGGCGGGCAAACAGCGAAACAATGTCCGCAATTAATACAGGCCTCCGCGCCTCCCTCCACAAATTCAGGTACCCGCGTTGTCGTATTCATCTGCAAGATTTTGATCGGACATACCTGGACGCACTTTCCGTCATGCGCGCAGGTCTTCACATTGACTTCGATCGTAGCCATCGCTCCTCCTTTACGCATGTACCTACCTGGTGAAAAAATATATTGCCAGGACCACCAACGCCATCCACGCGATAAGCAGCGCGAGCACCCTCCGGGACATCCTGGGCGGAGGCGCCTCCATCGGACATGTCCGCTGCAGAGATTCATCGATAAAAAAACTTTTTTCGTACTTCTTTCTTTCCTTCATCGGCGCGTACCGGGATACTGTATCGCCAACCAGATCGTCGGGCGACCCGGCGCGGTCCGCACGACACGGTGCTGAGTATTCGCGGGGATCAAAAGATAATCGCCCTTTTTCATTTTTACCAGCTGATTGCCCTTCCGAAAGAGCAGCGTACCAGCCCCTTTGAGGACCATCACCCACTCATCGTGCGCTTCGTTGAGCCAGACACCTTTCTTCATCACCTGGCCATGAGAAATGATCCGTTCGATCTTTAACTTCCTGTTAGACAGAAGCGTCTCGAATATTTCATCCTTTTTTATGGACGGTATTTTAGCATAAATATTATCGCGTTCTATTTTTTTCATATAGTCATCACCAGGCGTTTTCTATCGACCAAGCACTCCTTACTTTACCTCATCCGCAGGACGAAATCCAGCAATTATGCTCATCTTCCGCCTTCGGCATTGATAAATTTTAAAGAGGAATGATCGCGCTCGTTAATCGGCATTGAATTAGTTTAAGAAATAAATGCTAGATATTATAGTTGAAATGCATCTGTTCCCATGGTAAACTTATATTATGGGAGTTTTCTAACGTGGCTTACAGCTTGATCGTATTTCTCATCGTTTCAATCTTTACCACACAAGATCATAAGGCTCACCTCTCTTTTCCCCGGGAGTCATTATGCCTGAGGCCTCTTGCGTATCAACAAAGGCCGCAGGAGGGCACCGCTACCCTCGCCTCGCCCAAGGAAACGCTCTGCGCGTTATGGCGTCAGACAGCGCTTGCGCCTGAACTGCGGTCCAATCTCTACCCTCAACTACGGACATCCTACCCCCGCCAGGACGACCTTGACGCTCAACTACGCAGATTCATAATACCACCTCTTCGCAACGGCAGAGAGTTCAGATCTTGGAATCTCATCCTTGAAGACCTTGTGGCAAAAGGCGTCGATATTACGATCTATAGAACCACTTACGGCGATCTCGGGATATATTTTTTTCTGCGCGATGTCCGTGATGCGGGATATCAGTTGAGTGGCCCCCCGGCTCCAACCTACCGGGATCCGATCAACCGCTCTCCGCAAAAAGTCGCGAAGGAGATAAACAAACTTATCCGTATGCCTGACGGCAGCGACCTTTTCAGTATTAATACATTGGCGACCGCCCCGTTTTTTGCGGCGCTGGCGAGGTTGGCAGAACAACCGAATATGTATCGCTCAATCGGCGGGATGCTGCGGCTTGCGGAATGGCTCGAGGCACGCGGCTATGATATACATTTAGGACATTTAGACCTTGCTTTCGGCGGGGAAAGCGCCGTGCCCCTGCTGAGGGCGCTTAGTGGGCGCCCCTTGCCCGCCAGTTTCACACTCGACTGGGCGCAGGTCCCCTTTCCCTATAAACGTCTTCGCATCGCGGCGCATGAAGTATACAGAAATCGCGCACGCTATACGGAAGTCGAAGGCATGCTTCGATGTGCACGCCAACTTTGGAAGATGAACGAAGAAACGAACTTATGGCACCTCTATTACGCGTTCGGTAATAGCAGGGGCCGGGAGGTGATCACCACCCTGGTGCCGGATAATTCTCTCGCGGTAGATTTTGATCTGGGATGGAAACCCGTCGGATTCCCGTACGACACCGCTCTAGAAGTGCTTAAGATAGCGTATGATAAAGTGACGCACGACGGATGGAATTTTGATGCGGATGACGCTATTAACCAGCTCTATGACGAGATCTCCGGAACTGGCCGTTTACTCGGCACATCTCGAGACCATGGAGCGCGCAAATTGTGGCTAAAGCGTCTCCTGCGCCCGACCGCGGCGATCGCTCAACGTTGCCGGATCGTTGAGGGCGAAGAAGAGCTTGATCTGCGACCTACTCCCGAACAAGATTCTGAAACCGCCGTCTAAACCTAGGGTTACACAGATCCCTGCGCGCCGCGTTCCATTCTCGCCTCAGCCATTATTCCTTTTACTCCCCGCGCTGGTCCAGAAACCCATCCTGGTCAATGGTCATCCGGTGGTAGCTGGATGCGGTAGAGCCGTTGCGCGTCGCGGACGCCTTGAAGGTACTGGCGATGTGCGGATTACCTTCTATTTTAAAAGTGTAGGTTTCCATCACGACGTCAACGCCCAGGTTTGCCTTGATCGCGGCAGCATCAGCGCATGCGATATACGTCTGATGCATCGCGTAATAAAAACCTTCACTCTTCCTGATCTCCTTCAAATATGACGCCGCCTGTTCAACCCTCTCCTTCTTCGTCGAACTTAATGACCTAATCAGTGTCAGGATGGCTATCGTTCCCGCAAAACCGAAGATAGTTAGAAGCTCAAGAAAGGTAAAGCCGAGCCATCGCCGATCTGCCTCAGCGTGTACCCGTTCCCCCTGATCACTGACAACCTGTTTTATTACTCCCCGCACCTTATCTGAACCGCCAAAAACAGCGGCATCAATATTCGTGTTTACCGGTACACTCCGTGGCGCGGGTGCCGCAGCCAGCGCGGTAAGCTTCTTCGGGATCGGCCGTACCTTCACCGGAAGAGGCACAGCCTGCGGTGGCTTGGTTGCCGCCGGGACCTTTTCCTCCGGCACAGGATTCTTATCAGCGATAACGGCAACAGGCTCTTTGCCGGGCACGCTATTGCCCTCATTACCTATTTCGTCCTGGTCAAAATCAAAAAGATCGAATTCCTCCACCAGATAATCATCGGCTACTACATCCGGAAGATCAAGCCGAGGATCGTTTTCTTCTTGAAGGCTTGCATACATATCAGGCTGAGCCACTGCTGTGGGTGCGGAAGCATCACCCGGGACAGCAGTGGCCTGCGAGGATATGAATAGAGACAAAAAATAAACAATACTAAAAATTGTAGTGCGCCTTAATCGCATCGACATAAGACCCTCATGGTGCCGTATTATTTCCAAACGCTCAACCGCTGCGCCCGCTTGAGGAATTGACCAGAGAGAGACGCTCCGCGTGCCCTGACGAGAAGACCGCGTCCTTCAACGGTCCGCGTATAGATCAGATCCGTCGGTCCTACGTATTTTCTCCACATTTTAACAAAATACTCGGCTTTATCCTTATTCGTCGCGAGGACTTCGGGTACCACATGATAATCCCGCCTGAGATACCGGAACACTATTGAATTGCGCGTAATAAGATATCGCGGATTCGTGATCGGCCCCAGCACTTCCTCTAACGCGTCCAAATAAATGGATTTCTCGAAAGATGACGCCCCTTCAAGCGAACAGGAGACCCACCCATTCTGGTCAGTGCGCGTTTTAACGCCGATCTTCGCAGGATCGGTCTTAATAATATTACAG
>JBAWYO010000067.1:0-8034 GCA_037143495.1 Candidatus Omnitrophota bacterium
GTATGGCCGGAGCGTCACCGGCATGGACGCTGAGCTTTTCGATCTCCTGAGAGAGCGCCTGAAGATCGTTCCCTTTAAGATCCTTAAGGAGTTCGAGCGCGACCGGCGAAACCTTCTTACCCGCCGCCTGAAAACGCCGCGTCATCCAATGCGCGAGCTCGGCGTCATAGAGCTTCCTGAACATAACCGGCTCGGCGAGTTTACGGACCGCGGAAAGAAAGGTGCTGCGCAGCAAGTCTTTTTCTTTGACGGACGCTTCTATGATAAGGATAGTTGAAAGTGAAGGATTCTTAAGATACGCGAGGATCGCGCCCTGCTGCGGCGCCGATTTCAGGTCCTGCGCGTTCCGGATGACCAACAGGCGTTTCTTGGCGAGAAAAGGACCGGTGCGTGCCGTTGCGACCACCTGCGTGATATCGGCATCAGTGGCATAAAAAACGGAAAAATCAACACTATCATCATCGTTCTTAAAAAGGGAGTGGCGCGTCTTGCGCAGCCACTCCTCTTTCAGAAAATCTTCGTCACCGGCGAGCAGATACACGGGCCCGGTAGCCAATTCACCAGACCTCTATCGTCTTCTCCACGATCCTCCGGGAGAGGTCGTCAACCGCTTCCGTAACCGCCGCGTCTTCGCTCTTAGCCAACGTGCCTTCGGTTCGCTGACTCGATTCGCCGACCAGGCCGCCTTCCTGCCAGAGCTTCTTTTTATCACTCTGATCAATAAACCGTACCGCCGCGGTGATCCTTACCCGGAATTCGGTAACCTCCTGATTGTCATCATACCTGAGCGGTTCCCGGACATATTCTGTCAACTCGCCCGTCAAAACAGCGTCGGCAATATCCTTATCCTTGACTATCTTCAGATTCCCATCCAGGATGAAACGATCAACAACGGCACGCGTAAGCTTATTCTCCAAAGCGGGCTTATAAAGCCGGTATGGTCTCTTGTCCGATGTTTCTTCGGTAATATTGATAGCGTTCTTGAAGTTGGCGATGTAGAGAGTTTTAATATGCGCGGGAAGAAGGGATTTGGTCGTGTAGCCGCACCCGGAGAGCGATAAACCGACAACCGAAGACCAAAGACCGAATATACAAAATAGTACCGCAAAAGCAGACTTTTCTTTTTTCATTTTTTTATTTTTTCGCCCGCTTCTCGAGCTCGATCATCCGCCCGAACGCCTTTTTAGCCCAGGATGTCTTCGGGTAGGTCTCCGTTATTTCCTTATAATAGATAACCGCGCTCTCGGAGCGGCCCCGTTTTTCATAAAAGAATGCTGTTTCGTAAAGGCTCTCGGCCTTCTTCTCCTGGAGCCTGGTCAGCGCTTCCTGGGCGTCTTTGATACTCCCCGCCTTATCCTGGACCGCGACAAACTCCTTAAATTCCTTGATCGCTTCTTCGGTCGGCTCCTGGTCATAATGCGCCTTAAGCGACATTTTATACGTACACTGGGCAACCTCATACTTCGCCTGCTCAAAGAGAAGGCTCTTAGGATAATCACTGACGATCTTCCCGAAAGCATCAGCAGCTTCCTTATACTGAGAGTTCTTCTTGTAGCATTCGCCTATTTTGAACTGCGCGACATCGGCGTATTTACCATAAGGAGAATTAGAGACGACCTTATCGAGTATCTCGAGCGCCTTGTCGGTCGCCGGCAATATGGCAACGCCCAGCAGTTTTTCTTTCTGGCCGCTTAAAAAAAGATTTCCGATGCGGTATTGCCGCTCAATGATCTCATCCGTCAGCTCCGAACGGGGATAAACGTCAATAACTTTCTGGTACGCCAGAAATGCGGCGTAATATTCCCGCCGCTCCTCATACGAGCGCCCGATGTAATACTGCGCATCGGGCGCAAGCTCTGACTGGGGGAACGCCTTGATCATTTTCTTGAACTCACCGATCGCCTTCGAATAGTCCTTCGCCAGAAAACCCTGCATCGCGTAATCGTATTGCTCACGGACCGTCCCCTTCGGCGCGTACTTAGGGTTTATCCAGGTCTTTGACTTCGGCGTCCAGATCCAGTAAGCATGGCAGAGCGGCGCCGCTGCGGCGAACCATACCAGCGCCACTAGAAACGTTCTTTGCAGAGAAGTTCTCATATTTTTCATAGGATGTATCATAGCATACCTGACAACAAAAAACACGAAAAAAATTTTCGTGTTTTTTATTGTTCCTGCTCTTTCCGGAAGACTACTTCTCGGGATCCGTATTGAACGTATCCAGGTATTTCGAAAGCCTGTTCTTGTCCTCTTTCGAGATCTCCAGGAACTGGTTGCCGACCTCATACTGCTCACCCGCCGGCATCTTCCTGATCCACGAGATCTTCGATACCGCCGATACCGGCCGTTCGGGCAACGGAAGATTGATCTCGATCACCAACCGCGCCGTATAGGGAAGAAATTCATCGGTAATAAAACGCACGCCACCCGTGCTGATATTGCTCGTCAAGCTGCCTTTTCTGATCTCGGGTGCCCCTCTCAACTTCTTGTACTCTACCGGTACTTCGAGGTCAAACCGTCGAGCCCTTCTCTTTTCTTGATCCAGTGTATTTTCCATCTTATTGTTCTCCAATGGTTATACAAGTCTATCATACGGGTATTGCTTTGTCAAGTATAAGATATAAAAAAGTTAGTTATTTTTTGAACATTGTATCACATAGCATTCTCCGTCGCTTTCTACCGTACTGCAGCCTGCCAGATCGGTCCTGAGAATACTGATATGCCTTTCATCACAGAGAGCTGCGATACGATCATTGAGCTTACGCCCTCGAGATGAAATAAGGGCCACCCGGGGAGATATTTCTGTTATAAATTCTTTCGCTTCCTCTCCGAGGTCACCGCCGTGATGGGGGACCTTCAGGATGTCCGATCGCAATTTGTTCCCGTAGTTGAGCGCAAGGTCCCGGGCGGCGTATTCCTGTATATCCCCGCAAAAAAGAACTGAGAAATTTTTATACACCAGCTTTATCACGAGCGAATTATTGTTCAGGTCAGTCAACCTTCTGGACGGCGGATTAAGCACGCTGATCCGGCATGGGGCGAATCCGCGTATTTCGTCCCCCCTCCTCAGGACCATGCGCGGTATCCTCTTCTCTTTAATGATGGTCTGTGCGCGCGGATACCACGGATTCATCTCGGCGTCACCGTTCTCGACAAACCCGCCGACCTCAAAATCCTCAAGGAGCGCGCCGAGGCCGCCGACATGATCAGTATGGGGATGCGTCGATACCGCGAGATCGACCCGCGAAATACCCTCGCTCGCCAGGTATCTGCCGAGAACGGTCCTGCCCATGTCGGTCCCGGTCGCTTCCCCGCCGTCAATGACCATGACGCCGCCGCGCGGGAATTGAACGACGCAAGAATCCCCTTTGCCGACATCCAGAAATGAGACCTTAAGTCTATCGTTCTTGAGCGAGAGCGCGCTTCCCCAGACGATCACATTAACCACGATAAGAGCGCCAAATAGGAAATACGCAGCCTTAAGGCGTAAAAAGCGCCGGTTTATAAAGAGAAAGATCGCCGCATAGAAAAGGGTGATCGCAATCCAGCCCGGACTTCTGACCCTGCTGTACGCCAGCGGCAACCGGGCGAAGAACGCGGCGATCCCGGTCAATATATCGATCGATACGAGCGAGGTCTGCGCGAAGAGAAGGCCGAGCCACGGTGCCAGAAGGGCCGACGCGATAAAAGCTACCGCGCTCGCGAGAACGATAAAGAGCCACGGGACGACCACGAGATTCGCGAGGACCGTCACCGGCGAAACAATGTTAAAATACTGCGCGACGAGCGGGGCGCTGCCCACCCAGGCCGTGAACGAAACTACCGCCGCCCGGACGGCGTAGCGGCATGCCTGAAAAAACCACGGGCGCGCTCCCGCGGGACGGAGCCGATCGCCGCGGATCACCGGATCAAGATATTTCTCCAGAAGCGGCGTCAGGCTGATAATAGATCCGACCGTCATAAATGAAAGCTGAAAACCGACGGTAAATAAATCCTGGGGGTTGATCGCCGCGATCAGAAGCGCGCAGAACGCAAGCGTGGTGAGAAGATCCTGTTCCCGGCGTACCAGGCGCCCCGACAAGAAGACGATCATCATAATGGCCGCGCGAACGACCGGCGGCCGGCCGCCGACCATAACGCAATAGAAGATACTAAGCCCGATAAGGACCGGCGCCCATACCGTGAAGGGTATCCGCAGGATCTTAAAAACCAGGATCGCGATACCCGCGAGAAGGCCCAGGTGGAGCCCCGCGATAACCAGCGCGTGTACGGTCCCGGTCTTCACAAAATCATCGTTCGTCTGCGGATCGATCTCGCTGCGCGCGCCCAGAAGGATCGCCTTGAGTATTGCCCCCTCTCTGCCGGGGGCGTATCTCTCGATCAACCGCTCAAGATAACGGACAGTTCTGAAAGCAACGGCGGTGATCGGGTTCACCGGCCCGCGCCCGATCCTTTTAAGAAAACCATCCTCATTGACCGTGAGCGTATAGAATATCAACCGCCGGGCAAGAAACTTCCGGTGATCGAATTGGCCGGGGTTGGTCGCCTGACGCGGAGGAATAAGAACGCCTTCCAGGATAAGATCATCCGCGCACCGCGGTACCAGACGCGGGTTGATGAGCGTCAGATTGACGACACCGTCGGAGGGGTCCCAGGCGTTATTTCCTCTGATCGCCGCCAGCCGCAGCGCGCATCGAAACTCTTTTTGTCCATAGATCGACGCCTCCTCCCGGGGCTCATCCAGGACCCTCCCGCGCACGACAACGCTGCGCGTTACTCCATCGATCACCGGAAGACGGTTCACAATATGTTCCGGCGCCAGTGTGGTAACGCGCGCAAGATCGATCGCGCCGAGAAGCGCGAAAGAGCACGCCACGGAGATCAGAAAGAATTTTGTTGTTTTAAGGGAGAGAAAGGCAAGGGATACAAAGAGTGTGAAATAAATGATGAGATACGACAGGGGGATCGCTACGAGATCCTGCACTATGATCCCCAGCAAGAAGAGACCGGTACCCCAGAGAAGCGGACGTTTCATTCAGTCGTAATACGGTGCCGGATCGCTTCGTACTTTACCGGACCGATACCCTTGACGCCACGGAGCTCTTCCGCGCGCTTGAAAGGACCATACTCGCCGCGGTACGCGATGATCGCCGCCGCCAGCGCCGGGCCGACCCCCTTAAGCCGCTCGAGGTCATCCCGGGTCGCCGTATTAATATTTATCATCTTGCTCTCGGCGATCTCTTTTTCAAGCGAAGGACCGTGGACGATCTCGATCCGGGGACGACCGTACACGTGCTTCACGGAAAGAATGACGAGGCCGGCAAAGGCCGACACGACCAGAAAAAGGATCGTATATTTTTCCTGTTTCGTCAGTTCCATCATATAACAATATTGACCAGCTTATCCGGGATAAGGATACATTTTTTTACTTCGCTGGCCCCTATCCATTTCCTGATAGCCTCGTCTGAGAGCGCTGCCTCCCGAAGCTTTGCCTCGCCGAGACCGGCCGGCAGTAGAAGCCGCGCGCGGACCTTGCCGTTGATCTGAACGATGACCGTCACTTCCGCCTGGCGCAGGAGCGCCGCGTCATGGGTCGGCCACGCCGCCGTGAAGATGGATTCATTATGTCCCAACAGGTGCCACATCTCTTCGCACGCGTGCGGCACAAACGGCGCCAGCAGCAGCACCAGGGTCTCGGCAGCTTCTTTTAATTCCCGACTCTCGCCCCCGACATCAACACTGTAGGCTTTATTCACCAGCTCCATCGCGGCGCTGATCGCGGTATTGAACCCGAAACGCTCGATATCCTCCGTCATCCGCTTGATCGTCTCGTGTTTTTTTCTCTCTAATTCTTCGTTTTTCTCTTCGCTGGTGACTGGTGACTGGTGACTGGTGACTTTCTCTACGAGTCTCCATACGCGGTTCAGGAATCTGAATGACCCTTCGATCCCCTTCTCATTCCATTCCATCTCGGTCTCCGGCGGACCGGCAAAGAGTATGTAAAGCCGCAACGTATCAGCCCCGTATTTTTTTATAATGCCGTCGGGATCAACGACATTTCCTTTCGATTTCGACATGACCTCACCGTCTTTCAGGACCATCCCCTGGGTCAGGAGACGATCGAACGGTTCATAAAAATCGATAAGCCCGAGATCCCGGAAGAATTTAGTGAAGAAACGCGAATAGAGCAGGTGCAGGATCGCGTGTTCAATACCACCGATATACTGGTCGACGCGCATCCAGTATTGCGCCTCTTTTTCACTAAATGGCGCGCTTTCGTCCCGCGGGGAGCAGAAACGCAGAAAATACCAGGATGAGTCGAAAAAAGTCGCCATCGTATCGGTCTCACGACGTGCCGGTGCGGAACATTTCGGACAGCGCACCTCAACAAATTCTTTAACCTTGCCAAGCGGGCTACCACCCTCCCCCGTAAAGACCGCCCCTTCCGGGAGCCTGACGGGCAGGTCCTGATAGGGCACCGGCACCACGCCGCACTGCGGACAATAGATCATCGGTATCGGCGTTCCCCAATACCGTTGCCGGGAGATCAGCCAGTCGCGCAACCGCCAGTGGGTCTCGATCTTCCCGATACCTATCTCCTCCATCCACGTGGCTATTTGTACCTTGGCCTGCTGATTTTCAAGGCCGTCGAATTGGGCGGAGTTAACTTGTAACCCATCACCTTCATACGCTTCTTTTAATTCTAGTGGCTGGTGACTAGTGACCGGTGACCGTTCTATAACCACCCGCATCGGGAGGCCATGCTCCTTCGCGAAGAGAAAGTCGCGCTGGTCATGCGTCGGAACCGCCATAATAGCCCCGGTACCGTATTCCATCAGCACGTAATCGGCGACCCATATCGGGATCTCTTCATTGTTGACCGGATTGATCGCGACGCTCCCGGTAAATACTCCTTCTTTTTTAACATCGGAAGCCGAGCGCACGATCTTGCTCTCCTTGCCGGCTTTTTCGATGAACCGCCGGACCTCTGCTTCCTGTGGCTTTCCCTTGATCAGCCCGGGTACGTCCGGATGCTCCGGCGCCAGGACGATATAGGTCGCCCCGAAGATCGTGTCGACACGCGTCGTAAAGACCGGGATCGTCCGATCCGAGCCCCTCAGTTTGAAAAAGATCTGTACTCCCTGGCTCTTCCCGATCCAGTTCTTCTGCATCGCAACGACCCGCTCAGGCCATTGCTTCAATCCGCCAAGGTCCGCAAGAAGCCGCTCTTTGTACTCGGTGATCTTCAGGAACCACTGTTCAAGGTCTTTCTGCTCGACCTTCTTATGGCACCGCCAGCAGCCTCCGTCGATGACCTCTTCGTTGGCAAGTGTCGTCTCGCAGGATGGACACCAGTTCACATTCGAACCCTTGCGATACGCGAGCCCCCGCTCATACATCTTGAGGAATATCCACTGGTTCCAACGATAATAGTCACTGTCGCAGGTCGCGAGCTCGCGGCCCCAGTCATACGATAATCCCATACGCTTAAGCTCTATCTTCATCCAGTCGATACATTGATGCGTCCAGGCGGCGGGCTGGGTCTTATTCTTGATCGCGGCGTTCTCGGCGGGCTGGCCGAACGCGTCAAAGCCCATCGGATGGAGCACATTAAAACCCTTCATCCGCCGATAGCGTGCCGCGACGTCGCCGATCGTATAATTGCGAACGTGGCCCATATGGATCTTGCCCGATGGGTACGGAAACATCTCAAGGAGATAATACTTGGGTGCCCCTTCTTTGAGATCGGCCTTGAAAAGACCGGTCTCCTCCCAGGTCCGCTGCCATTTTTCCTCGATCGTCCGAAAAGGATAACTGGTATCTTCGCTCATGATCCTTACCTTCCTTTGTATCCAGCGCTTTCACTTCCGTGGCGCGTTCACCGACGACCCCTCGCGGGGCGGCGATTACGCCTTCAGAATATATTTAAATATGAACCTTAATAAAAAATATTCGAGATGATTATTGAATTTTTTTTGCTCATACGCGCGTTTGAGATGCTTTGCGTAGAGATCAAAAACAAAGCCAGGGATAAAC
>JBAWYO010000068.1:0-7993 GCA_037143495.1 Candidatus Omnitrophota bacterium
CTTCGTCCTGCGCGAGGCGTTGCGCGTCGGCAGCAAGGTTATCGTCGGGTTTCCCAATTTCGCTTCGGTCAACGCGCGTTCAATGCTCTTCTTCAGGGGGAAATCGCCGATCACGGCATCGTTGCCGTACCGGTGGTACGATACGCCTAACTTGCGGTTTTTATCGATCAGTGATTTTAAGGATTATTGCCGGTTGCGGCAGATCAGGATCGTCGGGTCATGGTATCTGGGCAGGCGCGGTCCGGTAAAGGTGTGGCCCAATCTTTTCGCGCTCAACGCTGTTTTTGTGATCAGGGCATAAGTTTTTACGGTGGAGGTGTACCATGAAAAAAACATTAGTTATTATGATGATCTTGGCGTGCGCGTGCGTCCTGAGCGGGCGTCTCTACGCGGCTGATGTCTCTGAGCAGGGCAAAAGGCTTGATGAACAGGGCGCAAAGTCGGTTTCTTCTGAAGAAGCGCTCGGGCCTGTCGCCGCGCCCTCATCAACCGCGGCAAATCCTATACATCAGGAGCATGGCCGCGATGAAGGCAATCTCTATTGTCCGCAGTGTGTCGGCCTCTTGAAGAGCAACGCCGGGCGTTATGATGGCGCTGCGCAGGCGCACGAAGGAAGTGCCGAAGCGCCGTCGGCCGGAGATGCCGGAGTCGCTACAGCAAAGTAATTCGCGGTGCATTTTAAGAACATCCGCAGGCTCTTTTCTTGACACTAACGACCGCCTGGTATACTATCAGATGACGGTCGTTTTTTATGAAAGAAGCTCTTCTCTACGATAAAGGTCCTTCCCGGCGCGTAACCTGCCGCCTCTGCGCTCATCGGTGTGGTATCGATGAGGGCGCTCACGGGATTTGCGGTGTGCGCCAGAATACGGGCGGCATACTCTCTACGCTGGCATACGGCGAGATCATCGCCGCGCATGTCGATCCCATCGAGAAAAAGCCGCTCTATCATTTCCTGCCCGGGTCCAGGTCATATTCGATAGCGGCCGCCGGATGTAATTTTCGCTGCGGATTTTGCCAGAACTGGGAGATCTCGCAGCCCAAAGGCGCCGCCCGATCGGCGCTTCCTTCCATGAAGATGACTCCGGAGGAGATCGTACGCGCCGCCCAGCGGTCTTCCTGCGAGAGCATCTCCTATACCTATACCGAACCGACCATATTTTTCGAGTATGCCCGGGATACAGCGCTTCTGGCGAAAGAGCGCGGCATCAGCAATGTGTTCGTAACGAACGGGTATATGACCGGCGACTGCCTCGCGATGCTCGAGGGATTGCTCGACGCCGCGAACGTCGATCTGAAGGCTTTTGACGACACCACCTATCGGCGCGTCTGCGGAGCACGTCTGCAGCCGGTCCTTGACTCGATCGCAACATTGCATGCGATGGGGGTATGGGTCGAGGTGACGACGCTCATCGTCCCCGGCGTCAATGACGATGAGACCTCGCTGCGCTCCATAGCCGCGTTTCTTGCGGGCGTTTCACGCGAGATCCCCTGGCATATTTCACGTTTCTACCCGCAGTACCAGATGAATGACCTTCAGCCGACGGATATCAATATTCTCAAAAGAGCGCGGCAGATCGGTACGGCAGCGGGCTTGCGCTCTGTTTACCTCGGCAATGTGCATGGTGACGAAGATTCGACATTTTGCTATAATTGTGGTACAGTAATTATTGAGCGATCGGGGTACGAAGTCCGGAATACATACATCGAGGAGGGAAGATGTCCGAAATGCAGGAACCTACTACACGGCCGGTGGCGGCAAACCCCCTAAGGATCCTTAATGGCGCGGGGCAGAGCCCATGGTACGATAACGTGGCGCGCAGGCTCTTCACCTCAGGCGAGTTCGCACGGCTCATTAACGACTACGGCATCGTCGGCGTTACGTCGAACCCGACGATATTCGATAAAGCCATCAGCGGTTCCGACGATTACGACGAGCAGATGCGGGGACTCCTGAAATCCCGCCTCGATGCCCGCGCGGTCTATGACGAACTCGCGGTTGCGGACATAGGGACCGCCGCGGACGCGCTCCTCGACGTATATACCAGGACTGACGGACTTGACGGGTACGTGAGTATCGAGGTCCT
Organism: Candidatus Omnitrophota bacterium; assembly: GCA_037143495.1. Classification (GTDB taxonomy): domain Bacteria; phylum Omnitrophota; class Gorgyraeia; order JABMQH01; family JABMQH01; genus JBAWYO01. The sequence continues at coordinate 2,088 of JBAWYO010000068.1, forward strand.
GCCACAGTACGCGTACGACTCCCGCCGCACGGTCGAATATGCCCGTAAGATCTACCAGCGCTTAAACCGTAAGAATATCCTGATCAAGGTCCCGGGGACTCGCGAAGGATTGCCGGCGATAACCGCCCTGATCGCCGAAGGGATCAGCGTCAATGTGACGCTGCTTTTCTCGGTCGCGCAGTACGAGGCATGTGCCCGCGCGTACATCGAGGGGCTTAAAGTACGTTCCCGCGCCGGCGGTGATCTGCGCCAGGTTACGTCTGTCGCTTCCGTCTTTGTCAGCAGGATCGATACGGCGGTCGATAAGACGCTCGATTCGCTCGCGAGCGGCGAGGATAACAAGCTCGGGCGTTGGAACATCCTGAGTTTTAAGAACAAGGCGGCGGTCGCGAACTCAAAGATCGTCTACCAGCGCTTCAAAGAGCTTTTTGGGGCTGCAGATGTCGCGGAACTGATGAAGAAGGGGGCGCGGGTACAGCGCGTTCTCTGGGCGTCGACATCGATGAAGGATCCTGGCCTGCGCGATGTTAAATATGTCGAAGAACTCATCGGTCCCGATACGATCAACACGATGCCGCACCAGACCCTGATGGCATTCTATGACCACGGGATCGTTAAAACGACGCTTGATTCCGGTATTGAAGGCGCCCGCAAAGTCTTTAAAGAACTGGATATGTTCGGGATCAGCGTCGATCGTGTTTGTGTCGATCTTCAAAAAGACGGCGTGAAAGCGTTTGTCGAATCATTTAATTCGCTGATCCATTCGATCGAAAAGAAGATGAAGGTTCTTCAGAAATAATATTAACGCACTCAGCACAAGGAGAAGGAGCATGGCCAAAAGGAAGATCCTGGTAGTTGACGATGAACCTGATTTTCTCAAAATGATAAAGAAGAGACTCGAAGATAACAGTTACGAAGTCGTGACCGCGAAGGACGGGAAAGAAGCTCTTGTTAAGATCGCCGCTGAGAAGCCCAGCGCGGTCCTGCTCGATATCATGATGCCGGAGATCGACGGGATATCGGTCCTTAAGACGATACGCGCGAAAGACAAGGACCTGCCGATTTTTATGTGCACCGCTTCGACGAATGTCGAGAAATTCCGGGTCTCCCGCCAGCTCAATGCTTCGGGGTATATTTTCAAGACCGCGGACCTTAAGAAAGAAGTAGAGAACATTACAAAGTTCCTGCACCTGGCTGATAAGTTCAAGGGCACGAAATAAATAACAAATTATTTTTACGGGACCTGTCGCGTCAACCGGTTCGCGGGAACGCTCCGGCCTGCTCCAGCGGCAGTCCATCGCTCGGAAAAATCTCTTTTTACTTTCGCCTGCGGCTTCGCCTTCGGCGAAAGACCAAGCTAAAAAGAGATTTTTACGTCCCGCTCACCGGGATTGCCGCGCCACCCGTAAAAATCACATGATCAAATATGACGGAGGATACGGTATGAAGAAGTTGATCTTGTTACGACACGGAGAGAGCGTTTGGAACAAAGAGAACCGGTTCACCGGGTGGACCGATGTCGATCTTTCGGAGAAGGGGCTCGGCGAGGCAAGGCGCGCGGGGCAGGCGCTCAAAAAAGAAGGATTTGTTTTTGACGTTGCATATACATCGGTCCTGAAACGCGCGATACGCACGCTCTGGATGACGCTTGATGAAATGGATCTTATGTGGATACCGGTACATAATTCCTGGCGGCTCAACGAGCGTCATTACGGCGGCCTCCAGGGGCTCAACAAATCTGAGACGGCGGCAAAATACGGCGAGGAACAGGTTTTAGTATGGAGAAGGAGTTACGATATTCCACCGCCGATGCTGGAGAAGGCCGATCCCCGGTATCCGGGCCACGATCCGCGATACCGGAATATGGATGCAAAGGATATGCCGGTCACCGAATGCCTGAAAGATACGGTCGCCCGTTTTCTGCCGTACTGGCACGAGACGATCGCCCCCGCGGTCAAATCGGGCAAGCGCGTGGTTATCGCCGCTCATGGAAATTCGCTGCGCGCGTTGGTCAAGTATTTGGATAATGTTTCGGATGCTGATATTGTCGCCCTTAACATACCGACGGGGCTTCCGCTGGTGTATGAATTAACCGATGACCTGAAACCCATAAAAAGTTATTATCTCGGCGATCCTGAAGAAGTTAAGAAAGCGATGGAGGCGGTTGCCAATCAGGGGAAGGTTAAGAAGTAACAGAGTACGCGTGTCGGGCAGTAAATATTATAAAAAGGTAGAATTATAAAAAGTTATTGCATAGAGAAGTCTCCTGTGATAGAATTTTTCTCTACCACACCAATCAGGAGGCTTCATATGTCAGTAATAATTCTAAAAAGAAAACAGGTAGTCAGTCTATTTTTTTTATTTTGTTTCTCATCTTTTTTCCTCTTTATTCCCCGTATTTTTTCCGCTCCGCCTAACGACGCGTCCCGCAAGCAGGTGCCGGAGTATGTCTCCGGAGAAGTGCTCGTCAAATTCCAGGAGGGCGTCAACCCGCGGGAGGTCCTTGCCGGTTCGGGAATTCCGGTAACGTCGCTCGAGCGAATATACCCGATCATACCCGCGATAAAAAAATTCAAAGAGGGATCAGCGCTGGAAAAAAGAGCGGGATGGTACTCCTTTCTCGGGAAAAAGTATAAGGAAACAAGCGATATCCCAGACGAGGATATCTTCAAAGCAGCATATAAAGAGATGCCCGAGACCCAGAAAGCGCTCTATCGCAGCTATAAAGTTGAGTTCAGCGGTACGGTCAAAGTCGAGGAAGCGGTCACCAGGCTCAAGCGCGATCCGCGCGTCGAATACGCCGAGCCGAATAATCTTGCCAGGATCAACTATACTCCCACCGATCCTCTTTATTCCCAGCAGTGGGCTCACCAGAAAACAGGCGCCGAAAGCGCGTGGGATATGACCAAAGGCGATCCGTCAGTTGTTGTTGCGGTCATTGACACCGGGGTCTATTACCAGCATCCTGACCTTGCCGGCAATATCTGGCATGACGGATCCGGCAATCCCGGCTGTGATTTTGTCGATATTGCTACAGCCGCCTATACGAGCAGCGGATTCACGCTGCAGCCGGGGGAAGATTATACCGGTGTCGACAACGATCCTGCTGATCACTATGGCCATGGTACCCATGTAGCCGGGATCATCGCCGCGGCTGAGGGCAACGGGGCCGGTGTTGTCGGTGTCGCTCCCCGCTGCAGGATCATGCCGGTCAGGGCGGGTTTTACCATTATTTATTTCGACGGTTCCAATTATGAGACCGTCGGTCTCTTTGAAATGGATGACAGCGCGAATGCGATAGTCTACGCGGCGGATAACGGCGCTCGCGTGATCAATATGAGCTTTGGCGGGGCGTATTCTGAAACGTTACAAGGCGCGGTCGAATATGCGATCTCGAAGAATGTCATTATGGTGGCGGCGGCGGGAAATTCCGGAGGGAATATCATATCCTATCCCGCGGCCTATGACGGGGTGATCGGTGTCGGCGCGACCGACTCAGACGATACTCGTGCCTCATTTTCGAGTTACGGAAAGTGGGTCGATGTCGCCGCTCCGGGCGTCGATATTATCTCAACGGTGCCGCTGGTGGGCCCCATGGGAGATCTGTCGGGATATCTGGCGGCATCCGGGACCTCGATGGCTTCACCGTACGTTGCCGGACTCACGGCCCTGGTGGTCAGCGCTCATCCGCTCTTTACGGTCAGCGAGGTGAAGAAGGCGGTCTACGGAGGATGTAAAGACCTCACCAAAGTTGCGGCTAATGACGGATGGGACGTGTGGTTCGGCTACGGCAGGGTCAATCTCTATGATTCGCTCAGGAGTACCGCAACGTTCTGGCTCAATAGGTTCGAGACGCCGGCTGATGGTGATTATGTCCAGGGAAATTTTACGGTTAAGGGGACTGTTATCAGTAGCAGTTCGGCGTATAGCTATAGCGTCTGGATCGGTGGCGGCCTGAATCAACAATATACCCAACAAGGGGTCACGCTGGTTAAGGGCGGGGCAGAGCAGGTCGTCGAGGGCGATCTCGCGAGGGTCGACGTAACCGGATTAAAAGACGGTGTTTATCATCTTAATTGGTTTCCGGCGGATACGATCGTCCCGCAGCAGACGACGTTCATTCTGGACAGGACGGTCCATCCCGGGTGGCCGCAAGATGTCTATGCCAGCACGTATACCTCGCCGGTGGCGGGGGATATCGATCATGACGGAAAAGAGGAATTTGTCAGCAATTCCTCGCTGGGGATCGTCTATGTCTGGCGGGCAGATGGCGCACCGGTTGAAGGCTGGCCGCAATATATGAATCATCAGGGGGTAACGCTAGAGTCAGACTCTCCGGCGCTCGCTGATCTTGATCGTGACGGCAATCTCGAAATTATTTGCGGATCCTGGAATTCCGGTTCGCATAACCTGTACGTATGGCGTTATGACGGGACACCCTATGAAGGGTGGCCGCGGATGGTCGGTGGCACCAACGGCTGGATCGCGAGGACGCCGGTTGCCGCGGATATCGATCACGACGGGAAGTATGAGATAGTCTTCGGGGCGCAAGACAGTAAGCTGCACGTCATGAGAGCCGACGGCAACGAACTTACCGGCTGGCCGGTATCCGTTCAATCACAGGGGGTTCATACGATACTGGTCGGCGATATCGACGGCGATGGGGCTGATGAGATCGTCACGTCCGCCGACAGCGATCCTTCGACATTGATCTACGCCTGGCATGGTGACGCTACGCCCGTTGCCGGCTGGCCGAAAAATACGAATCCTGTTCAGGGGCCAACCCGCCTGACGATCTGGGCCGGCGCGCTGGCCGATCTTAACGGCGACGGCGCCCGCGAAGTTATCTGTTATGGTACCGGGATCTATGTGTACGACGGAGCCGGTGCGGCATTGCCGGGCTGGCCGAAGGAATTTCTTGATACGTACCATTCCCGGATCTATTTTTTCGCCCCGACCGTCGGTGATCTCAATAATGACGGCCGCCCGGAGATCGTCGCGGCAAGCGGCGATGGCAAGATCTACGCCTGGGATGTGTCAGGCGCGCTTGTGCCGGGCTGGCCGATAACGCCGGGAGTAAAAGCGCCTACCTATATGGATGGGACGTGTACGCTTGCCGATATCGACGGCGATGGGATGCTCGAAGTTATTTTTGTCGAGCAAGATGCTTCGTGGCAGGAAAAGATGTACGCGTATAATCATGACGGTACGCCCTGCACCGGCTGGCCAAAATCAAATGTCTGGATAAACGGCTGCCCGGTTATTGGCGATCCCGATCAGGACGGGAAAGTCAATATTGCCGCTTTCGGGAAACGGGTAGGGAACTCGTACGACAACAGTCTCTTCCTCTGGGATCTCGCCGGCGCTTATCATCCGGCCGGTATGGCATGGCCGATGAAAGCCCACGATGCCCGGAATACGGGTAATTATTGCAGGCCGGGTAATCATCCGCCGGTTATCGAGCGTGTTGCCGATCAGACAGTGATTGCGGGGGGCACACTGCAATTTACACCGATCGCGATCGACAGAGATTACGATAACCTGAACTTCTCGATCACGGGTCGGCCGGCTCTTACGGGAGCGGTTGTCAGCGATGCTCAGGCGGGCAGAGTTATCTGGCACCCGGGAGCGGGCGATGTCGGAACGCATAACGTGCGGATGATGGTTTCTGACGGCGATCTCGCTGATTACGCAGATTTCACGATTACGGTCGAGGCCGCGCCTGATGTCGTATCCGGTTTTACCGGCGCGGGACTCTTTACGTCCAGTAACAGCGCTTTAAAAAAGATCCATGATGTGGTCCCGTCATTGCTGGCTGCCAATAGTAACGGAGTGATAGTTGCCGGATTCACCGGCGCGGGGCTCTTCGCCTACAGCGGCGGTGTCTGGATAAAAATACATGATCT
>JBAWYO010000069.1:0-7979 GCA_037143495.1 Candidatus Omnitrophota bacterium
TCCATATACAGATGGCGCGCTTCAACGGCGCCGCGCGGGTTATCGCGACAGATCTGGTCGAGGGGAAGTTGGCAGTTGCCAAAAGATGCGGCGTTGATGTCGCTCTTAATGCCCGGGAATTGACGCCTGATCGGTTGCGACAGGTCAATGACGGCCGGCTGGCGGATCTGGTGATCATCTGCGCGAGCGCTCCGCGGGCGATCGAGCAGGCGCTTGCTTCGGTCGAGCGCGGCGGTACCGTGCTTTTTTTCGCGGCGGCGGATCAGGGGACGGTGCTGCCGCTTGACATCAATAAGATTTTCTGGCGTAATGAAGTTACACTGACCTCGTCGTATGCCGCGAGTCCGGCAGAGCACCTTGAAGCGCTTCAGTTGATCGCCGACGGGAAAGTCAGGGTTAAAGAGCTGATAACGCATCGATTCGGCCTTGCCGATGCGCAGAAAGGGTTTGAGCTAGTGGCGCAAGGGAAAGAAGCGATTAAAGTGATCATTGAACCGCAACAATAAAGCGGAGGGTCGTATCATGGACTGGGGTATGGAAAATCGATTACGCAGGATCTTTAAGAGCGACGGGAAGACCGTGATGCTCGCAGTCGATCATGGGTATTTTCTGGGGCCGATATCAAAGCTCGAGGAGCCGAAGAAAACAATAGCGCCGCTCCTGGCGTATACCGACGCGTTGATGCTGACCCGTGGTGTTTTGCGCAATTGTGTCGATGCGGGCGTCGAGGTGCCGATGGTGTTGCGTGTCTCGGGTGGTAATAGTATTCTTGATCAGGACCTCTCGAATGAGGGGCTTACGGTCTCAATGCGCGACGCTGCCCGTCTGAACGTCTCGGCGGTCGCGCTCTCGATCTATGTCGGTACCAACCATGAACACCAGACGCTTATTAATCTCGCGAAATTGATCGACGAGGGGCATGAGTACGGCATTCCGGTACTCGCGGTCACCGCGGTCGGCAAGGAGCTCGAGAAGCGCGATGTGAAATTTCTTTCGCTCTCCTGCCGCATCGCTTCCGAGATAGGCGCGCAGTTCGTCAAGACCTATTATTGTGATAATTTCGAGAAGCTGATCAAGAGCACGCCGGTACCGGTCGTGATCGCGGGCGGTCCGAAACTCAACACCGAGCTTGACGCTTTTGAGCTCGCCTATCAGGCGATCCAGCAGGGGGCAAAAGGCGTTGATATGGGGCGCAATATCTGGCAGTCGGCAAACCCGGTCGGCATGATCAAGGCCATACGCGCGATCGTCCATGAAGGGGCGAACGTCAAAAGAGCGCAGAAGATTTTTACTAGTGTGAAGTAGCGCTTCGTGCTAGGATAGAATAACGGGGAGGCCGTGAGACGGCCTGAGAGTTCCGCCGGTTAAGCGGAAGACCCGATGAACCTGATCTGGGTAATGCCAGCGTAGGGAGCGTTATAAAAACCCTTATGCCGGCAGCATAAGGGTTTTTATTTAAGAAAGGGATGAAGATGAAAGCGAATGGAGTTAAAGCATATAGCATTCTTGAAAAAGTCAGGAACAAGAGACCGATCATCCATCATCTGACGAACTGGGTCACGATCTATGACTGCGCCAACGTCGTGAAGGTGCTCGGCGCCTCACCGGTGATGGCACATGCGCCGGAGGAAGTTGCCGAGATGGCAGGAATCGCCTCGGCGCTCGTGCTCAATATCGGTACGCTGACGCCGGACTTCGTCGAGTCGATGAAGCTTGCGGCGAAGGCCGCTAATAAGAAGGGGATTCCGATCGTTCTGGATGTCTGTGGCTGCGGCGCCACCGGTTTACGCGACAAAAAGACGCGAGAGCTTCTTGATGAAGTTCGCATCGATATTATCAAGGGGAACGCCTCAGAGATCGCCCGTGTCGGCGGGCTGGCGGCGACAACAAAAGGCGTTGATGCCGGCGAGGTCAAAGGTGATCTGACGGTTCTGGCGCGGCGCATCGCTCAAGAGCGCTCATGTACCGTTGTTATCACTGGTAAAGAGGATATTGTCACAGACGGTAAAAAGATCTGCGTTGTCAAGAATGGTGACGCGATGATGGCTAGTATTGTCGGCACCGGTTGCATGGCTTCCTCCGTTATCGGGACCTTCGCGGCGATCGAGAAGGACTTCGCGTACGCCGCGGCGGCGGGGCTCGCTTGTTTCGAGATAGCGGCGGAGATCGCGGCTGCCACGTCGAACGGGCCGGGAACATTCAAGGAAAAGCTCTTCGATGAGTTATTTCATCTTAATAAGATGATTGTCGAGAAGAGGCAGCGAATTTATTTTATATAGAGATAGGTGTATATACCGGTGCGGCACACCGGTTCGCCGCGTCCGAAAAATATTTAAAAAAATACTTGACAAATGTTAGAAAAGTGATAATCTATACTATGTTGATAGAGATTATATAGAATTAAAGTGCCGGTGACGATGGTTTTTAGGCTTGTATAAAAAGGATACAATTGATGATTCTTGGATCGATAAAAAAAGCAAAAGAAATGAAGCGACAGATCCCCTGCACGATAATGTGTCCTATGGCAATGTGTTGTGCTATGGGTAGGGAGGGTCTGCCGATCTAGAAATTTTTTTATAATTAAATAATACGCGCAACCCACTACCTGAGATATAAAGGAAAAGGTCGTGGGTTTTTTATTGGTACCATCGCTTAGATAAGGAGAATTAAATATGACCAAGAGCATTATTAATGACGCGATCCTGAAGGACATACGCACCGCGATTGAGTCACTCGAATACGGAACCGTCGCGATCACGGTGCACGACTCAAAGATAGTACAGATCGATATCACCGAGCGGAAAAGGTTCACCGACGTGTGGAAATACGAGAAAGGAGGTGGCATCTAGTTTCGAAGCGAAGACGCTCTTACCGGACTACCGGATGGAGATATGACAACATGAGAACTAAATGCGGCGGGGACCGGTTGACCGGACCAGAACGCGTGCTCCGGCGCCCGTAGCGGGCGTCGGCATAATCAGGAGGGTTCATAGATGAAGAAGTCAATTTTGATACTGGCGCTGATAGCGCTCTCATTAGCGTTCGCGATAAAGGATGTGTTGGCGGGCCCGCCGCTAACGAATTTGGAAGGTGTGGGCGGCATCGCCTTCAATCCGTTGGCGTATCCGGCCGACTCCGATGGCGATAATAGCCACGTGACCGCGGGCGGTGTTGATGTCGTAGGTAAGCCCCGTTTCGGCGCCTGGTACGTCAACCTCGACCACGTGAAGGTTGATTGGACCGCGATAGGCGTTGCTGATACGTTCTTTAAGCGTCTGGAGACCTCATACGGGTTCGAAACGATTAATCAGGATAACGCTACGGCTAAGCACAAGAACAACCTCGGGGCTAAGTTCCTCGTTCTTCCTGAGAATTCCTTCGACACGAAGTTTCTGCCGGCGGTATCGGTGGGTACGATCTATAAGCATACCTCCAATATCGGCGCAGGAACGCATTCGAGCGGTGAGGATTACTATGCGGTCGCCACTAAGCTGATCACACAGCTGCCGCAGCCGGTCCTTCTCTCTGGCGGTATTCTCTCGACGAATTCAAGGACAACTGGGGTCTTTGGGTATGACAATAAGAGGAAGCTTACCGGTTTTGGTAACATCGATGTCGTCCTGCCCAAGGGCTTTATTACCGGGTTTGAATATAAGCAGGGCGCTCATTACCCGACATGGAAAGACGCCGACTACTGGGATGCCCACCTGGCGTGGACGCCGACGAAGAGTCTGACGCTGGTCGGCGCGTACGTCAACGCGGGTGACCAAAAATCGGCGAGCAAGGTAGGTCTTGGCGATGGCGTGGTCTTCAGCGCGCAGTACGCGTTCTAGTTATAAAGGAATTGTTCCGGGGCGGGAATGCGTCATTGGCATCTCGCCCCGGAACAAAGCCCTTGCAATTACCGGTAGAGCATGTTTATAATCATTTTACGGTGGATATGACACAAAAAAATAAAATATACGGGTACTATTTCATTACCGATCAGGGCTTGAGCCGTGCCGGCATCGTGAGCGATGTGAAAAGCGCGCTCAGGGCCGGTGTCTCGGTCGTGCAGTACCGCAATAAATGCGGCACCACACGGCAGCAGTACGATGAGGCGCGCAAGCTGCGCGTTCTCTGTAAAAAAGCAGGAGCGCTCTTCTTGATCAATGACCGGGTCGATGTGGCCTTAGCGGTTGATGCTGACGGCGTGCATTTCGGTAATGACGATATGGCATATGAAGTCGCGCGAAAGTTGCTTGGCACGAGAAAGATTATCGGCCTGACCGTACATTCTGTTAAGGAAGCGCGCAGCGCGCAGAGGGCGGGAGCGGATTATTTGGGGCTCTCGCCGATATTCGCCACCGCGACAAAGATCGATGCCGGGAAGCCGGCAGGGGTCTCTCTGATTAAGGAAGTTCGCGCTGTGGTTTCTTTGCCCATTGTCGCGATAGGGGGGATCACGCTCGAGAATGCTCCCGCGGCAGTCACTGCGGGCGCCGACGCTCTCTGCGCGATATCGGCGGTCATTACTAAAAAAAATGCGGAGAATGAGATCAGGAAATTCCAAAAAATATTTCAGTTTTCCTCTTGACAATTTTTTATTGTATGGTATACTCTACTATGCAGATAGAGATTATAGTGAAATATCACTTTTGCATGGTCCCTGTAAGTCAAGAGGAGCGTGAATCGGATGAAAATAACGTATAAAGGGGATTACGCGCTGAAGGCGATCCTGGACCTCGCGATAAACGACGGCGAGATTGTCACGATACATGAGCTGGCCAGGCGGGCAGATATACCGATAAAGTTCCTCGAGCAAGTCCTGCTCGAACTTAAGAAGGGCGGGTTCGTCGCCAGCAAGCGCGGTAAGCAGGGCGGTTATCGATTGGCGCAGAAGCCATCGCATATAAAGGTGGGGGATGTGGTGAGGTTCATCGAAGGTCCGATAGAGCCGATAGCATGCCTTGAGGACGGATACAGGGGGTGTAATGATGTGTACCGTTGCATATTTAGGAAGATATGGAAAGATGTGGCGCATGTGACCGCCGGCGTGATCGACAAAGTTAATTTTGAGACCCTTGCTACGGAGGCGAAGGGCAGGACAAACACACTGAGCTATCAAATATAAGGAGACGACACATAATGAGTAAAATAGACGCGAAATTAAAGCTGGAAAGCATTCTCTTGCATGGCGGCCAGGAAGCTGATCCGACAACAGGATCACGCGCGGTGCCGATCTACCAGACGACCTAGTACCAGTTCAAAAATACCGAGCACGCGGCGAACCTCTTCGGCCTAAAAGAGTTCGGCAACATCTATACGCGACTCATGAATCCGACCACTGACGTCTTCGAGAAGCGGATAGCGCTCTTAGACGGCGGTGTCGGCGCGCTCGCGGTGGCGAGCGGGTCATCCGCGATCGCCCTCGCGCTCCTTAATATCGCGCAGGCGGGGGACGAGATCGTCTCCGCGGACAACCTCTATGGCGGGACGTACAACCTCTTCCATTATACGTTCCCGAAGCTCGGCATCAAGGTGCGCTTCGTCAAATCGAACGACCTCGACGGTTTTCAGAAGGCGATCACGCCCAAAACGAAGGCGCTCTACGCGGAATCGATCGGGAACCCGAAGCTCGATATCGCTGATCTTGAGCCGCTGGCGAAATTGGCGCACAAGAACGGGATCCCGCTGGTGCTTGACAATACTTCATCGCCGTATATCCTGCGTCCGATCGATCACGGCGTTGATATCGTCGTCTATTCGGCGACGAAGTTCATCGGCGGCCATGGTACATCTCTGGGCGGCGTTATCGTCGATTCGGGGAAGTTCGACTGGACGAACGGGAAGTTCCCGCTCATCGCTGACCCCGATCCGAGCTATCACGGCATCAATTTCGTTGAGGCACTGAAGCCCATCGGCAATATCGCCTATATCATCAAGGCGCGGGTCGTTCTTCTTCGTGATCTGGGGCCGGCGATCTCACCGTTCAATTCGTTCCTCTTTCTGCAGGGGCTCGAGACGCTGCATCTGCGGATGATCCGTCATTCGGAGAATGCGCTCGCGATAGCAAAATACCTGCAGAAGAATGCGAAGGTCGCGTGGGTCAACTATCCGGGGCTTGAGACGAATCCGGAATACGCGAAGGCGAAGAAGTATCTGCCCAAGGGCGCCGGCGCGATTATCGGCTTTGGGATCAAGGGCGGGCTCGAGGCGGGCAAGAAGTTCATCAATACGCTCGAGCTTATCTCGCATCTTGCCAATATCGGCGACGCGAAGACGCTCGCGATCCATCCGGCGACGACGACGCATCAGCAATTATCTCCCGCGGAACAGCTGGCGACGGGTGTTACTCCCGATTTTATCAGGCTTTCGATCGGGCTTGAGCATATTGATGATATCATAGCGGATATTGAGCAGGCGTTGAATAGGTGAAATAAGTATGGTCAATAGTCGATGGTCTATAGTCTATAGGGAAAGAGAGAAATTCTTCGCTTTGACTATCGACTATCGGCTATAGACTATCGACTAATAAGGAGGTTTTTATGGCACGTATTTTTAGTGATATTACGAAAACGGTCGGGAATACACCGCTCGTCAAGATAAACAAGCTCGCTGAGGGGTTCAACGCGACGGTACTCGCAAAGCTGGAGTTCTTTAACCCGCTTTCAAGCGTCAAGGACCGCATCGGCGTCGCGATGATCGAAGCGGCCGAAAAGAGCGGAGTGCTCAAAAAGGGTACCGTGATCATCGAGCCGACGAGCGGCAATACCGGTATCGCGCTCGCTTTCGTCGCGGCGGCTAAGGGATACAAGCTTATCCTGACGATGCCGGAAACGATGAGCGTAGAGCGCCGGCAGCTTCTCAGGATTCTCGGGGCCGATATTGTCCTGACCGAAGGAGCAAAGGGGATGAAGGGTGCGGTCGAGAAGGCCGAAGCATTGGCGAAGGAAACGCCTAATAGCTATGTGCCGCAGCAGTTCAATAATCCGGCAAATCCTGACATTCACCGTCGAACTACGGCTGAGGAGATATGGAATGACACGGATGGCAAGGTTGATATATTTGTGGCCGGCATTGGGACTGGTGGCACGATCACCGGCGTTGGGAGCGTATTGAAGAAGAAGAAGCCGGCGGTTAGGATCGTAGGGATCGAACCGGTTGATTCGCCCGTACTCTCCGGCGGCAAGCCCGGCCCTCACAAGATCCAGGGGATCGGCGCCGGTTTTGTCCCGGGCATTCTTGATCGGACAGTTATTGACGAGATTATTACGGTTAGTAACGATAATGCCGGTATTGTCGCCCGGCAATTGGCGCGCGGAGAGGGGATATTCGCGGGTATCTCGAGCGGAGCGGCTCTCTGGGCTGCGCTTGAAGTCGCCAAGCGTCCGGAATCGAAGGGGAAGACGATCGTGGTAGTGCTCCCTGATACCGGCGAGCGGTATCTTTCTACTTGGCTATTTCAGGAATTTTTGCAATAATGAGGCGGTATGAAAGAAAAGAGTGTCGGTATCGTCAAGACGCAGTATTTTACCTTTGCCGAGCATCCACATGAGCTAAAGCTTGAGTGCGGGCGCTCGCTGGGACCCATTACGCTCGCTTATGAGACGTACGGGGCGCTCAATGAGCGCAGAAATAACGCGATCCTGGTGACGCATGCCCTCTCCGGCGACGCTCACGCGGCCGGCTATCATGAGGGCGAGAAGGAGTCCGGCTGGTGGGACGCGATGATCGGCCCCGGTAAGGCGATCGATACTGACGTCTATTTTGTCATAGCGTCGAACGTTATCGGCGGTTGTAAGGGGAGTACTGGACCTTCCTCGATAGATCCCCGGACCGGCAAGCCGTATGGACTCACCTTTCCGATGATTACGATCGCGGATATGGTTAACGCGCAGAAGCGTCTCGTCGACCATCTCGGGGTTAAAAAATTATTGAGCGTCGTTGGCGGATCGATGGGCGGCATGCAGGCGCTTCAGTGGGTCAATCTCTATCCC
>JBAWYO010000070.1:0-7743 GCA_037143495.1 Candidatus Omnitrophota bacterium
TTTTTTTGAGCGCCAGGCGCCTGATATTCGTCAGGTCGGTCATGGCTCGCTGGATCTGCGGACGGCTGACATCAAGGACCATTTCCGCGACACCAAGCGTTTTCAGATTCTGCGTCAGTACGGCAAGATCCTCAAGCGTTGGCGCCGCCGCCGCCAGCGGCACCTTAAAACGCACCGCGAGCCCGGCGATGCCGGCATGCTCCCCGGGTGTAGCCGTACCGATCAGCGGACGTCGCGACGCGAGGATCGCCAGCGCCCCTTCAAGGGCGCGTAGATTTTCTCCCCGCAGGACGATCGGCGAACGCGAGCAACGATCAAGTATCCGCGCCTTAGCGGTAAAAAGAGCTTCGTCGCCTGATCTGTTCTGCAGCGCTATCAGATCGGCGCTGAAGGTCTGCCCTACCCGCTGAAAGGTCAGAGCGTCGATCGCGGCGACCCTGGCGGTAAATTCTACTTCGGAAAGCGTATCGTCGAGAATAAACCCGATAAGGGTGCCGTGACGGAACGTCTCTTCATGCCTAAAGAGAACGGTTTCGTTCCCGATCGCGCGGGCCTCGGCGCCACTGCCGACGGTTACCAGCTGTATCGGCGGCTGCGCGGCGCTTTCAAGCGTTAATCGCGAATCAACGTTTAATTTGGGGCAGGCTGCAAGTGTCGTTTTTTTGGCGGCAAGCTGCATCGCGAATGCCAGGCAGGTTGGAAACCCGCATTCACGGCAATTGACCTTCGGCAGTAACTTATAGATCTCAAGCCCCGACAATGCCATAGAGCTGACTCCTTCTCGCCCGCTGACGCTTTGACGTCTGCCGCTTACAAAAGCGGCTCCATCCCCAATGCCGGGTGCCCGGCCTTCTTGAGAAAACACACGACTTCGGCCGCGTCGACCGCGACCGTTTCATCGGCTATCTTTGAGGCGAAATCAGGATCGCCGATCTCGACGGAGCGATCATGCAGCCGTTGGGAGATACTTTCCTTGAGCTCTTTCGGCATCCAGACGACCCGCCGCAGACCCCCTTCGGCCGCAATGAACTTCTTACTCGTAATGTAGAGCCTCCCGATGCCGAGAAAGCCGGGTGTTTGAGTCCCGCCGCCGACCGCGCTCGCCAGGGTAATAAAATCCATTCCCGCGGGCGTCATACCCGTATATTCCCGGTTAACGATAATGACACCGTTGGCTTCAGGGAGAATGGCGACGACGCATTCAAAACAGCCGCAACTGGTCATAGGGTCCGTCATCAGTGAATACATGCTGATAGCGGCGACTTTACCGTGCGAGAGCGAAGCGACGTTCGCATTAATACCGCTCCAGCAGCCCTCTTTCTCGCGCAGAAGGTTTCCCTTCGCGACCGGTTGATTGCCACCCGTGGGCGTAATTTCGTACGCGGCGCGTCCGTCGAGCCACGAGTACGCTCCACAGAGACCGAGCCGCTCAGGACTGATCATGCAGACATGGTCAGGCGCGAAAGATTGGCAGAGCGTGCAGGAGTAGAACGTATCGACGCTCTCATCGGTCATCCCCCGCAGCCGCTCATCGCGCTCTTCGAAAGAGCGTCGGGCCGCCGGCAGCAACCGCGCGACATCCTCTGCGCGGGTATAGATCGATACCTGAACTTTGTCAACGATCGCGCTGTACTCCTGATGGAGCATCGCGTGCAGCGCGACGCCGATATGCCTGAGCCTGAAACCGCGGGAGAAGGCATCCCGCGAAATCCTGATCCACACCATATCGCGCTGGCCGACATGCATCAGGCCCATCGCGTAATTAACGAACCGGTGAAGCTGCCGTTCGAGGATAGACTCAAAATCCTTGATCATCTTGCGGCCGGCGACTTCAACTTCGATCGCGAGCGGCATCGAGAGCTGGCCGCCCGCAAGCGCGTCAATATCGGGACCGACGAGCGTCACCGTGCCGTCCTCAATATCCTTCATCTCGGAGAGCGTCAGATGCTCAAAAGCGCGTCCGTGCTTGCCGCCGAACTCTACGTGCAGCTGTTCCTTGCGCACGCGCTCTCCTTCAAACGCCGGCGCGTATGGTACCGGGACGGATACGGCGACGATCTTCACTTTCAGGCCGCGTACCTCGACGCAACGCGCAGCGAGCTTCGTGTAATCTTTTTCAGTAACGATCGCCTCGTAGAGCGTTGTATCGATCTTGCCCACCTGCGGCAGATCAAGGTCGCTCACGATCGGAAACCCCATCGCCAGCGCGCCAAGCCCGGTAGCGACGATCACCTCATCGACATGCCCAAGCAGAACCACGAGCGCCGGGACATTTTTTCGCTCATACGCAAGTATCTCGCGCCACGCTCCGCTCTTGAGCCCGCCGAAGGTCAGCGGCGCGCGGATCGCCCAGTTGACCGCGTAGATCGCGGAGAGATAGTCGCTGCCGACCGGAATGATATAATTTTCAAGGCTGACGGCAACCCGCGAACGGGCGAGCTGCTCGCTGAGACTGGTGCCCTTTGCCGAACCGGCGATAATGCTGACAATATTACGGCTCTGAAGATCCCGGACGAGCGTAACGGCGCTTGTATCGTCTTTGGCCGGACCCAGCAGGACCGCGATGCCCGCGATGCGGCCATCGACGAGCTGAACGCCGAGCGAACGCAGGAGTGTATCCGATAAAAACCCGGCGCACCCTGGTTGGGGGTGGGACCCGCTCTGATAGCTGAGCGCGGCAAGCACTTCTTCCATCAGCAGCGCCGCTATCCCTTTATTCAAAACACCATTCAGCGCGTCAATAAAAAGACTATTACGGGCCGGCTTGTTAGCGCACAGTTTTTCAGTTTCTTCGAAAATCTGCGCGCACTCGCCCAGCGTCCGGACCTCAATTTTTAAAAGAGCGTTAGCGATCGGCAGGAAATAATTGGTGCCGGGAAAACCAAGCGGAGCCTGTGCGCCGCGCTGCGCGAGAGCGGCATCGAATTCATGGCGGGAGGCGGCCAGAAGCGCGGCAGCTCCCCGAGACCCCATCTCTACTAACAGATCACCTGCCACTACGCCACCTCCGGCAACCCCGCAGTTTCCAGGACTTTCGGCACCAGATCTGACCATCCGAGCGCCATAACGTGTACCCCCTGGCACTCGCCTTTGATTTCCCTGATCAGCCGGGCACCGATCTCGACGCAAGCAGCACGCTTATCGGGAGCGCGCTCGATCTCGTCGATCAGGGCATCAGGCACAAAGACGCCGGCAACATGCTTGTTCATGAACCGCGCCATCGTCGCCGACTTCAGAAGCACAATACCCGCCAGGACGGGTACGTGAATATGTCGTATCAACGACATGAAATGCCTGAATTTCTCCGGCTCATAAATGACCTGTGTCTGGATAAATTGCGCGCCGGCGCTGACCTTTTTTTCAAGTTTGATGATCTCCGGCTCCAGCGGGTCGGCACCGGGGTTAACGACCGCGCCGACACAGAACCGCGGCGCGGTCCCGTCGAGCCGGTGCCCCGTCATATCATGCCCTTCCTGAAGCCCGCGCAGCGCGTCAAGAAGCTGCACCGAATTAAGATCAAAGACCGGTTTAGTCTGAGGATGATCACCGGCGCTCGGATGATCGCCCGTCACGACCAGTATATTTTTAATGCCCAGATACGCGGCCGACAGGATATCCGATTGCAATGCCAGGCGGTTGCGGTCGCGACAGGTGAGCTGATAGATCGGTTCATGGCCGTTCTGTTTGAGGCAGACGCTGGCCGCGAGCGACCCCAGGCGCATCACCGCGTTCTGGATATCGGTGACGTTGATCGCGTCCACGCGTCCCCTGAAAAACTCCGCGCTGGCGACGAGCCCTGCCAGGTCGGTCCCTTTCGGGGGTCCCACTTCGCTCGTTACCAGAAAAGCTCCTGATCGTACTTTATCGCAAAAGGTACTCTTCATGCTCTATAACCTCGCCGGGTGACTCAGTGTGAACACGCGCTCAATTGTATCCGCGCAGCGTCGACAACATTACGCATCAGCATCGCGACCGTCAGCGGACCGACGCCGCCGGGAACGGGCGTTATGAACGCGGCGCGCTTCCTTGCTTCATCGAACTCGACATCGCCGACAAGCTTACCGCTCTCCCGGTTAATACCAACGTCTATGACGATCGATCCTTCCTTGACCCAGGCCCCTTTGATAAGGCCCGGTTTACCGACAGCGACGACCAGGACGTCGGCGCGCCGGCAGTGTTCCTCGAGCCTGCCGCTGTCGCTGGTCGCGACATGACAGACCGTCGTCGTCAGGAACTTGCCCAAGAGCATCAGCGAGAGCGGCTTGCCGACAATATCGCTGTGACCGACAACGACCGCCTCCTTACCGTAGAGCTCGACGCCCGTGCTCTCAATAAGTTCACAGCAGGCAAGCGCCGTGCACGGCACGATCTTTCGGTCCCCGAGCATGACCCTGCCCAGATTCTGCGGATGAAGCCCCTCAACATCCTTCAGGGGCTCTATGGCGCGCTGAACTTTCTTGATATCGAAACGATCCGGGAGCGGCCGCTGGACCACGATGCCGGTCACGCCTCTGTGGGCGTTCTTCTCCCTGATAATGTCGAGCAACTGCTCTTCACCAGCATCAGCCCCGAGTTCGCAATGTTCACAGAGAATGCCGACACTTTCGGCCATCCGGCATTGCGTCCTGCCATACACTTCGCTGGCGGCGTCTCCCGCGACCGCGATCGAAAAGAGCCGTATCTCCTCCCCGGTCTTCGCCTTTAACTGGCGAACATCCTCGGCGAGGAGATCCCGTATCTTCTGGGCTACGATCTTTCCTTCAAGTAACCGTGCCGGCATAATGCCAAACCTCAACTTTTGAGTCCGGTGACCTTCTGGATATTCTTCCCGGTCGCCTCGACGCAACGATTAAGTTCTTTTTCGAGCGCGTTCATCTGGGAAACGATATCCTTATTGAATTCCTGGTCGACAATACTCTTCTGGTTCATGGAAATATTCGTCTTTGCGCAATTAAACGCGGCCTCCAGCTGATAGACCGCCGCCTGCGTATCGCAGATAAGGTTCGCGTTGGCCTTCTCGGCAAGTTCCGGGCATAGCTTGAGGGCCTCGAGAGCGCTCTGGCAGATGTGCAGCGGCACCAGCGTCGCTTCCCTGAAAGCCTCCTGGATAGCCCGGCTACGCTTTATCTTATCAGCCTCACCGGTCGCCGGAAGGCGGTGCGCGCTCATCACGTTCTCATACCCACTGATATCTTCATCAAAAAATTTTACGAACCGGCCCCGAAGCGCCTCGCTCTTGGCGAGCAGTTCCTGCGCGCTCTTTTCAAAATCAGCATGTGCGGCTTTGCCGATCGTAAATTGGAGCGTCATCGAAATAAGCGCGCACCCCATGGCGCCGGCGAGCGCGGCGGCGCTGCCTCCGCCGGGTGCTGACGTCTTCGCCGCCAGGGCATCCAGATATGTCTTTATGGTTTCGTCAATGTGCATAACTCCCCTCGCGTAAAGTGCCCGTCAAAACAACCCGACAACTCTGCCGCGGCTGTCGATATCAATTCGTTCGCCGGCCGGCTCAGACGGTAATCCCGGCATCGTCCTCATATCTCCGCAAAGCGGATACAGAAAACCGGCGCCTGCCGATGCCCGCACATCCCTGACCGGCAGGCAATAACCGCTCGGCCTCCCCTTCAAATTCGGATCATGCGAAAGCGACAGATGGGTCTTTGCCATGCAGATCGGCAACCCCCCGAGCCCGAGCTTTTCGTAGAGCCTTATCTTCTTTTCAGCGGCGGCCGAATAGGACACGTCCGCGGCACCGTAGATCTCGACCGCGATCTTTCTGATCTTATCTTTGATCGGCAGTTCGAGCGGATAGAGGAATTTAAAATGTGCCGGCTTTTGGGCGGCGGCCGTTACGGCACGCGCCAGCTCTTCGCCGCCGCGCGATCCTTTGGCCCAAACCTCGCTGACGACCGCGTCTTCGGCGCCGCTGAGGCGCGCCTTCTTTCTGATGATCTCGATCTCCCGGTCGGTATCCGCGCCAAAACGGTTGACCGCAACAACCACGGGAACGCCGAAGAGCCTCATATTCTCGATCTGTTTTTCCAGGTTTGAGCATCCGGCTTCAACCGCATCGAGGTCCTCGCGTAAGAGCCCTTCATCGAGGGGCTTGCCGGCGACGACCTTAAATCGCCCCGCGTGCATCTTGAGCGCCCGCACCGAACAGACCACAACAACGGCATCCGGCTTTAAGCCGCTCGTCCGGCACTTGATATCAAAAAATTTCTCCGCGCCGCAATCGGCGCCGAATCCGCTCTCGGTCACCACATAGTCGGCGAGTTTGAGCGCGATCCTGTCGGCGATGATCGAGCTGTTACCGTGCGCGATATTCGCGAAGGGGCCCGCGTGCACGAAACAGGGTGTATTCTCCAGCGTCTGCATGAGCGTCGGCTTTACGGCGTCCCGCAGCAGGACCGCCATCGCGCCGGCAACCTTAAGATCCTCAGCGGTGACCGGACGGCCGTCGCGCGTCATCGCGACGATGATCCGGCCGAGGCGTTTACGCAGATCAAAGAGATCGCTCGTGAGCGCCAGTATCGCCATGACCTCGCTGGCGACCGTGATATCGAACCCGCTCTCGCGGGCCGCGCCGTCTTCGCCGCCGCCCAAACCGGTTACGATCGTACGCAGGGAACGATCACTGACATCCATGACACGCCGCCAGGTGATCGTCCTCGGATCGATATTGAGTTTATTGTCACGGAAGAGCGCGTTCTCGAGGAACGCCGCGCAGAGGTTATGCGCGAGCCCGACCGCGTGAACATCGCCGGTGAGATGCAGGTTGAAATCTTCCATCGGGACGACTTGCGAATAGCCGCCGCCCGCGGCGCCGCCCTTAATCCCGAAGACCGGCCCCAGCGAAGGTTGCCGGATATTGACGATCGCGCGCTTGCCGATATGATTAAGACCCATCGCCAGGCCGATCGTGGTAACGGTCTTACCTTCGCCCAGCGGCGTCGGTGTTATGGCGGTTACATCGATATATTTAGCCGTTTTATTGCGCGTCAGCTGCGGCAGGATATCGAGCGAAACTTTAGCCTTATACGTCCCATAGAGTTCCAGGTATTTTTCCGGGATACCGATCTCGCGGGCGATTTCGACGATCGGTTTCATCTTCGCTTTTTGCGCGATAACTAAATCTGACGGTATTTTTTTCATCTGGGTACCTCGCAGGTTCTTTCCGCAAAAATTCTCGAGGGTATAAAACTTATTCTATGAAGAGAGCAGAGCCCGTAATCCCTGATACGGCTGAAATGCAGGCGGGTGCCGTAGCCTTTATGCCGGGCGAAAGCATAGCGCGGAAATCTCCGGTCATAGTCAACCATGATCCGGTCTCGGACCACTTTCGCGACGATCGAAGCCGCCGCTATCGAAAGTGAGCGGGAATCCCCCCGGATGATCGACTCCTGCCTGAACGGGATCTCGAGGCTGATCGGACCATCGATAAGGACGATGTCGGGGCAGAGCCCTAAGCCGAAGACCGCCGATTCCATCGCGCGCCGCGTCGCGCTGAGTATATTAATACGGTCGATCACGCGATTATCAACAATTCCGACCGAAACGAGAGCGCTCCTGACTATCTCAAAAAAGGCCTTCTCCCTGCTTTTTGGAGAAAGCCTTTTTGAATCATCTATCCGTTCGCTGAAGATCCGCTTTCCCAAAAGGACCGCCGCCGCCACCACCGGACCTGCCAGCGGCCCTCTTCCAGCCTCATCGACTCCCGCTATCGATCGGTACCCCCGCCTT
>JBAWYO010000071.1:0-7678 GCA_037143495.1 Candidatus Omnitrophota bacterium
CGGTTTGCGGGCACGAAGGACGGCCTGACGAGCGCATCCTGGGCGAGCTATATAACGGATTTTCCCTGGTCCTTGAGCAGCGGATGTGGCATAAAGACCTTGTACGCCCAGTTCAGGGATTATGCAGGTAATATATCGCAGAACGATCTCTCGGCGACGACGACCCTGGTCAACCCGATCAATCTCGTCCCGAATGACGATATGGAGGCCGGTAACGGCTCCCCGTCGCAATGGATCATCTATGGTAATCAATTAGATCCCACCCTGTATCCGGCATGGTCGACGGTCGCTCCTCACTCGGGGAATCGCTGTATAAAAATAGGGAATACCAGCGGCGCCGATGCGGCATGCTACATAAACGATATCCCGGTCACCGTACCGGGGAAGACATTTGTCTTTGGCGGCTGGGGTAAGGTAGAGAGCATGAGCGGTGGCGGCAACGCCGGACTGATGTTCGCGGTCACCTTCAGTGACGGCACCACTCAGTATTATTTACCCCCGGAGTTGGTCTTCAGCAAGGGTGCTGCTGATCTGAACATCTGGAAAGAACGCTCAAGCATGGTCACTTTTGATAAGCCGGTCAACTCTGTCCGTCCGTATGGGATAATCTACTCCGGGCACGGCGCTTCCGGTAACGCGCCCGGCGAGGGTGGCATCGCTTCCTTCGATGATATCTACGTCTACGGTATTACCGACCCCGGTATTTCCATACCGGCAGCACCGTCCGCTATCGCGGGCACCGGCATATCGACGAACCAGATAAATCTTACCTGGGTTGACAGGTCCAATAACGAGACCGGTTTTAAGATCGAACGCTCGCCATGGTTCGGGACTCCGGCGTGGAGTCAGATAGCTGTTCTGGGGCCAAATGCGACAAGTTACGCCGATACGAGCATGACCAGTAATGCTCCTTATCAGTATCGTATGCGCTCGTACAACGCAGCGGGTAACTCGGCGTACGTGACCAGCGGTGAGGTCGACCCCTTACCGCCGGCGCCCAGCGCGTTTATCGCCGGCTCTATAACAGGCAGCAGTATGGTCCTGAGTTGGGTTGACAACTCAAGTATTGAGACCGAATATCGGCTGGAACGCAGTACCGATAATGCTACCTGGTCTATGACCGTCCTACCCGCCGACACCAGAACGTACTCGGCTTCAGGTTTGAACTCTAACACCAATTACTATTTCCGGGTGTGCGCACGCAATGCAGCGGGTAACTCGGCATATGCGACCTTAGGCCCGATCAAGACGCTTGCGGTAGCTCCGGCGGCTCCAACCGCGCTTACGGCGACAACTATAGCAAGCACCTATATCGTTTTGACCTGGTCCGATAACTCCGGTAACGAAGACGGTTTCAAGGTCGAGCGCAGCGCCGATAATAGCAATTGGGTGCCGCTGGTAACGCTCGGGAGCAATGTGACCCGCAGGTCCGATTCCTCGCTTACGCCGTATACCGCTTATTATTACCGGATATGCGCGTATAACGCGATCGGGAATTCCGGATACGCGTACAGCGGTATGATCAGGACACTCGATACTATTCCCGCGGTCCCGCTCAATTTCAGCGGCACCGCGATATCAGGTAACCAAATAACTCTCACGTTCCGTGCCGGTTCCGCGAATACGACCGGCTTTAATGTATACCGTGCGGGAGCGCTGATCGGAACCGCAGCGAATGCTGCCGGCAGTACATCGGCGGTAACCTATTCGGACAGCGGGTTAACACCGAGTACGAGCTACTCATACACGGTATCGGCGACGAATTCAGGCGGTGAGTCGGCTCAGCAGTCGGCTGTACAGGTTACGACACAGGCGGCGACGACCGCCCTCGTCGTGCCGGTGGGCCTCTCAGCAGCGCCTACCGCGGGATCGGGCAGTACGTCAGTGACCGTTACCTTCCGGGCCGGTTCGTCCACGACGACCGGTTTTAGGATATTCCGCTGGAACGGTAGTTCATTTGCGTACCTGGCCGCGGTCGGCAATCCCGCTAACAGCACCGCGCCGGTGAGTTACATCAATGCCGGCCTCTCGCCGAATACCACCTATTATTATACCGTATCTGCCACCAATGGCGCGGGAGGGGAATCTGCTCAGACTAACTACGTCAGCGTCACGACCATGGCCGGGACGGTCACGCTGCCTGCAGCGCCGACAAAGCTCGCCGGGACTGCGGTGACGAAGAATAGCGTGCGGTTGACGTGGCAGGACAACTCGAACAATGAGACTGGATTTAAGATATTGTATTACAATAACGGTATCTGGTCACCTATCACCACCATCGCCGCTAATTCAACTTTCTATACGATCAGCGGCTTGACACCCGGTACGGGGCGTTATTATTCGGTATATGCGACGAACGCGGCGGGGGATACAGCAGCTTCGGCGCCTACGTATGTTTATGTGGTGACGCCTATGACGTAAGTAAAATCCAGGCAGTACGATCACTTTAGAATCGTCGGCGATGACCAGATCGCACCGTAACCCCTTGTGCAATAAAATATATTGCGAGGGGTTTTGTTTTTGATTACTATAAAATGCGTTGCGGACATATGGTACCCGTTCATGTTGTTTGTAGATCGGCCGCTATTTTCTTATGAAAATTTTAACTAAGAGCATTTGTAGACTATATTCAGATAAAGCCGACACATTAATGGATCAATCTGCTGCAAAATCATTTTGCTTTGAATTATGTCAATACTATCTGGACGCGATGTCAGCAGGAAGGTTGGCCGATGAAGGTATCAATTTAGATGCTAAAAAAAGTCCTGTTTTATCTAAGCTGGTTTTATCGATGTACATGTAAAGGGGGGTGGCATAGCGCAGAGAAGACCCTGGATGATGTCATTGCATGCGCGCGAGAGCGATGATTTTTCAGGATCGTTGTATGCGCCAACGGGACTTTTCGGTTAGATTCTAAGGCGGAGACATTTACCATAGCGTTTTAGGGAATATTAAAGAGAGCAGTCACGAAGGCATTTATATTAATTTTACTATCAGCAGGGTAAATTGGGAACATTCTTAATCTTGTTTTTTGTTTGTGTGTGCTTCATATTTGTTGCGTCGCTAACAGTAGCGCTCGCTGGGCGGCCATTCGTTCTCTCGCCTGCGCGGCTAGTATCTGAGGTAAGCTTTGGAGTTTTTTCGTTATGATGTTTCTTACCTCCGGGCTTCGATCCCCGTGTTCCAGCCATCTTAATATTTCCTCGTATAGCTCAACGTGATGGGGTTCATTGGTTTTAAACAGGTCATATAAAATAAATGAGAGGGCGCGCAGCCGCAGCTGCGGTATTTCGGAATCTATAAGTTCCAGTATGCCGGGATACCCCGATCGTACGTCATCCGTTATCGCGTCGGGGTTATCCCAGGGGAAAAGATCAAACTTAAAACCGCTTATTCCGCTATGTCCAATTTGTGCGTACGTCTCCGGGTCTTTGGTGTCGGAATCAAAACTAAAAGGTTTACCCATGGCCCCAAAAGCCGCGCCGAGTTTAGCGTAAAATTCTTCCTCTAATCCGCGCATTCTAAGATTGGGCCCCCCAAATAACAGAGAGCTGTAAGGATCAAGAGTATCCAGGGTATCGGCCGAGTATTTCAGCAGGCCTTTTGCGGTGATCAGGTAGCACTTAGGGCCCCTGAGCGCTGTCAGCGGGATATCGCTTATCAGCGGTACTTGCTGGACTTCAGGCGGATGATTGTGAGCATGCACATCTACCATATCGTGCCGTACTAATTCCGCATAATAACTAGTATCCGATTTGCTAACGCACCGTTCGTTTCCCAGCTGAACCAGCCAGATAAACCAGTGGTTAGTGCTTCTTGCGTGGAAAACATGTATTTCGCCGTTAAAGGGTTTTCCGTCAACGCTTGCGATCCTTCTTAGCTCTTCGGCGGTCGGAGCATCCTGAAGGCGGTAGAGGGGGCCGCTTTGACCTGCAGGAAGTCCCCGGCGTTGTATATCAACGAATTCCCGTAAGGCGTCATCAAACGATCGCTGCTGATATCTCGTCGGAAGCTCGGCAACATATCTTTGCTGTTGCTCTCGCAATAGGGCATTAATTTGACCGAGCGCCGCAATATTAAAATTCTGTACGATTATCTCGACAGTTGATTCCCGCGGCGCTACCGTTAATGGAGTACTGCTGGAGGTGTTTCTCGCCAGCGCGGCAGGGACTATCAATCTTTCCCCGGAGGCAAGCGGTCTTAAGGCGCAAAGATATACATTTTCGTTTTTTACCCCGCTCGGGCCGCAATTAATAAAACATAGCAAGTAACCAAAAAAATAAAAAAACATGAATAAAGCATAATTTTTTTTCATACCTACCTTATGAGTATAATGATCAGGCTACGTGGTACAAAAAAATAATCTGTGGTCATTATGATATTCCGTACTAACAAGTATATCATAGGCAAGGATTATTTCAACTAATAATAAGTAAATTTTTTTATTTTAACATTGTCTCTTGGTACCCAAACGGGTAGCTGATTTAGGATGTCCCGCCGGATCTTCAATCAGTTTTCCCGCCTCTTCAGAAGAAAGCCAATTTCGAAACGCGTCCGATCGGGGAGAAAAATTCGGCCCATCTTGAAAAAGGTGGATCAGTTTTTTAATGAAAAATGAAGTATTAATGTGGGCAAGGACGGTACGAGCGGGCGGATTGCATGGCGGTATAGCGATAGTTGTACTTTAAAATATAAAAAATGTCCGTAGCTCGCTAAAAATGATATATAATTATATCCTGCCGCTAGGGCACGTCGCCGCGCGGTTTCGAAGAAGAGCGGGATAGCGCGTTTAATTCCCGTCAGCGTCGCGGCTTAGCGGGACAGTTTTTGGTGTTGAAATAGAGGCTGGGGTGCGGGATTCCCCATCCATAAGAAGGTATGCAGATAGCGATATACGGTTTTCCCGGGAGGATGTTATGAGGAGCAAGGTCTATTTTACGCCCGTTGACGTGTCTGATACGCGGGAAACGGTCTACGATAAACTACGGAAGCTCTTGCGGAAAAGCGATGTGTTCCGGTGCATATCGTCCGGCGATAACGTGGCGGCAAAGATCCACTTCGGGGAAGAGGGCAACACCGGGTATGTCGATCCGGTGCTTGCCGGCGTAATCTGCCGGGAAGCGGCTGCCAAGGGCGCTGGAGTGCGCCTCGGTGACGCAAATGTTTTGTACCGGGGCAGACGCAAAGATACCGCCGAACATTTGCGGCTGGCACACGAACACGGATTTACCAGGGATGTGACCGGGGTTGATATCGTTATTCCCGATGAGACACGGCCTGAAGAGACGTGTGAGATCGATATCGACCGGGAATATATCAAGAAGGCATCGGTCGGTCGGTTCTTCGTCGAATGCGATTCGATGATAGTCATAACCCATTTTAAAGGGCACGGACTTACCGGTTTTGGCGGCGCGATCAAGAACGTGGGCATGGGTTGCGCGACGCGGCAGGGGAAGCTCGCTCAGCACAATGACGCCGCGCCGGTCGTCTATCCAGAGACGTGCACAGCCTGCGGGGCATGTGTCGCGGTCTGTCCGGCCGACGCGCTGACGCTCCGGGGCGGTATCAGGCTTGATACGAAAAAGTGCGTCGGATGCGCGAATTGCGTCGGGGTTTGCCCGACGTTCAGCCTTTTTGTTGATTTTAAGGCGGGCGCGGCGGTGCAGAAAAAGGCGGTCGAATATGCATACGCCGTACTGCGCGACAAGAGAGAGAAATCGGCTTTTGTGAATATTGCGATGAAGATCAATAAGGAGTGTGATTGTTGGGGTAAGGAAAACCCCCGCATCGCTCCCGATGTAGGTATCTTTGCCTCATCGGATCCTGTCGCGATTGACAGGGCTGCCTACGACAGGGTGAATGCTGTTTGCCACAAGAATGTTTTCACACAGGCGCATCCCGATCAGGATGGCGCCATTCAGCTTTCATACGCTGAAAAAATAGGATTAGGAAATCAGGAGTATGATCTGGTGGAGGTGTAGTCATGGAGATACCGTCAATGAACGCCCGCGACCACGAAACTTTTATCGATACGGTCCTTGATCATGTAGCGGATCCCATATTCGTTAAGGATCGTCGACATCGATGGGTGTATCTTAATAAAGCGTACTGCGAATTTATGGGGCATGCCTCAGGCGAATTGCTCGGGAAGACCGATCGCGATTTTTTTCCGAAGGCGGAAGCCGATGTCTTTTGGGAGAAAGACGAGGTTGTGTTCAGGACGGCACAAGAAAATGTTAATGAAGAGAAGTTCACCGATTCAAAAGGGGCGACTCATACCATCATCACTAAAAAGGCGCTGCTTAAGACCGCCACCGGGGAGGAGTTCATTGTCGGGGTTATTCGAGACGTCACGGACCTTAAGCGTGTCGAGAAGACGCTCTGCGATAAGATGCGCGAATTGGAGATATTCAATAAAGCAGCGGTCGACAGAGAGTTGACGATGGTTGAGCTTAAACGAAAAGTACAGAAGCTTGAGACGCAGGTCAAAAACACGCCCGGATTGTAGGAGTCGGATCCGGGTTCGGGACTACAGAGGCAAAATGCCCATGGTTGTTCAATGGGCATTTTTATTTTTAGTGATGTATGGGTGCGTAGATTTTTTGTGAAAAAATCAGTAAATTTTAGTTGACATGGTACATAATAAATGTTAATCTTTCTAACAGTTAAATAAACTATTTACACAATTAACAACTTTGGGGAATAGCGGCAACTACGACAGGTTTTTCAAGCGGAGGAGGAAAAGTGAGAAAGCAGCTACTGATGAACGCAGCCCTTAGTTCTGTCGCTTGTATGTTTTTTATTGTTGTTAGCATGGCTATAGCGGGAGCTTCATGGGCTTATTCGTTCGATTATATAAGGAATAACCCAGACCGCACCCAGACCTTGGCTGGGCACGTGCCTTTCGAGGTCAAAAATCGCGCGGCCGCTTTTAAATCTCACACTGACCGCACCATCACCACTCAGGTTATTTTGCCGCTGCGGAATCAGGAGGCATTGGACAGGTTGCTGCAGGATATCTATGATCCCGATAGCAGGATCTATCAGCGGTGGTTAACGCCCGATGAGTTCAATCTGCAGTTCGCGCCTACCAAGCTCGATGCTGATTTTGTCAAGGAGCAGCTTGAGAGAGCGGGACTTTCCGTTACCGGGTCAGCGAACGGTACGGTGCTCTATGTAAGCGGGCCGATATCAAGATTTGAACGCGTTTTTGGTCTGCGCATCAACCACTATCAGCGGAATAATGGCACTGTCTTTTTTGCCCCGGATACCGACCCGACGATCCCCGCGGCTTTAGCCGGTAAGATCCTGGCGATCGGTGGTCTGGACAGTTTTCCGAAGTACCAGGCCCTCCACGATCAGCTGGCGAAAGCAGCACCTAAGGTCGGCACGGGACCGGGAGGCTTCCTGGCACCCGCCGACATCAAGACCGCATATAATCTGAACGGTCTTCCCGCCACCGGCGCCGGGCAGACCATGGCCCTCTTTGAGCTTGACGGGTATAACAGCAACGATATAAAGGCTTATCAATCCTATTTCAATCTTCCGGCCGTGCCGTTGACGAATATTTACATCGACGGGTTCAATGGAAGACCCGACTATATAACGGGCGGCGCCGCCGAGGTCACTCTCGATATTCAGATAATGGCGGCAATAGCCCCGGGCGCCTCTATTTGTG
>JBAWYO010000072.1:0-7613 GCA_037143495.1 Candidatus Omnitrophota bacterium
GGGGTATAAGCGTCTCAGCCCTCGCCAGGACACCCCGGCATAAAACGAGCACGAGGATCGCATATGTTGCATTTCGGAAAGAAAGGCGAACAATCGGCAACGCTTGAAAAGCAGTCGGCCGCGGGCAGTTCGGTTGTCGCCGCTCTCGGCCTGACGGCGTTTAAGATCGTCGTCGGTGTCCTGACGGGCAGCTTAGGTATTTTAGCCGAAGCGGCGCACTCCGGTCTCGATCTGGTCGCGGCGGTGATCACGGCTTTTGCCGTTAAGAAGTCCGATAAACCTGCTGATGGCGAGCATCATTACGGGCACGGGAAAGTTGAGAGCCTTTCCGCTTTCATTGAGACGATACTCCTGCTTTTCACCTGTCTTTGGATCATATCAGCGGCTATTCAGCGTATCTTTTCCGGAAAACTGGATATCGAAGTTAATCTCTGGTCGTTTATTGTTATGGGCGTATCGATCGTCATCGACATATCGCGCTCCCGCATGCTCTATCGCACCGCGAAAAAATATAAGAGCCAGGCGCTTGAGGCGGACGCGCTTCACTTCTCGACCGATATCTGGTCCTCGGCAGTTGTTGTGCTGGGATTGCTCTGCGTCAAAATGAGCGATTGGTTCAAAGGATACGAGTTCCTGCACTATGCCGACGCCGTTGCCGCGATCGTGGTTGCGCTGATCGTTGTCCAGGTCGCCGCGAAACTCGGCAAACGGACGATCGATGCCCTGCTTGATTCCGCGCCGATCGGGCTCGATAAGAAGATCATTTCGATCGTCGCGGCGTTACCCGAGGTCAATGATTGCCATCATGTCCGTGTTCGCCTGTTGGGGGCCCAGATCTTCGTCGATCTCCATATTCATATCGACGGGGATCTGTCGTTGCGGGAAGTTCATCGCATTACCGATGATATCGAGCGCGCGATCCAGCGCCTGGCGCCCGGCGCAGATATTACGGTCCATCCTGAACCCGTCGTCTAACGATGATCCAAAGACCGGCATCGCGGGGGAGAAGATAGCATGCAGATGAAACTTGTTGCGGCTCTTATCGCCAGCGCCCTCGTGAGCCTTATATCGCTCATCGGGCTCTTGAGCCTTCTTCTGCGCGATAAGGCGCTTAAGCGCATTCAGATATTTTTTGTCGCCTTTGCCGCGGGCGGTTTGATCGGCGGAGCTTTTCTGCATATCCTCCCCGAAGCGATGCGCTATATCAGCGACCCGGTCCGCCTCTTTCTCTGCGTGATCATCGGGTTCATGCTTTTTTTCATCCTTGAGAAATATTTCTACTGGCGCCACTGCCATGATGAAAAATGCGAGCTGCACGCGTTCACCTACCTGAACATACTCGGCGATATTGTTCATAATTTTACCGACGGTCTTATTATGGGCGCGAGTTTTCTGATCGATATCAGGCTCGGTATCGCGGCGACGACGGCGATCATCGCCCATGAGATCCCGCATGAATTCGGCAATTTTATGGTCCTTATCTACGGCGGTTTCAGCAAAGGAAAAGCGCTCTTCTTTAATTTTATTTCGTCGCTGGCGGCGATCGCCGGTACGCTTGCCGGGTACTATTTTGCCAGGATCATTCCCGGGTTCTCGAGTATATTGCTGCCCCTGGCGGCGGGCGGTTTTATCTATATAGCATCGTGCGACCTGATACCGGAAGTTCATAAGGAATACAAATTCAAACGTTCGTTGATCACGATGGCTGCGTTTATTGCGGGTATCGCCCTGATGTATATTCTTAAGGTGATCGAATAGGATGAAGGGACTCTCCCGACAGCTTTTCAGAACGAAAGACCTGGGCGCGATCCTGGCCGAAAGCCATGATCCGGCAAAACGGCTTAAAAAAGCGTTGGGCGCTTTCGACCTGATTCTCTTGGGCGTCGGCTGCATTATCGGTGCCGGTATTTTCGCGACGGTCGGGACCGCCGCCGCGGGTGACGCGCTGCGTCCCGGCGCCGGTCCGGCGCTGATGCTCTCCTTCGCGATCACCGCGGTCGTCTGCGGGTTTTCGGCGCTCTGCTACGCGGAACTCGCCGCGCTCGTGCCGATCTCAGGCAGCGCCTATACTTATTCCTACGCTTCCTTCGGCGAACTCGTCGCCTGGATCATCGGCTGGGACCTTATGATCGAGTATGGCGTCGGGAATATCGCGGTCGCGATAAGCTGGTCGGGATATTTTAACGAACTCCTGCGGGGGCTCGGGATCGCGCTGCCGCCCTGGTCGACGATCGATTTCCGCTCCGCGATGCACGGATTTCACCAGGCGGCCCAGGCTATGAATTCCGGGGTAGCTTTCGATAAGCTTCAGCCGGGCTTACAGCACGCATGGAACGCGGTCCACGGCGCTCCGCATATCTTCGGGATGCCGGTTATCTGCAATCTTCCCGCCTCAGCTATTGTCCTGCTTATCACCGCGGTCCTGGTGGTCGGCATTAAAGAGAGCGCGCGTTTTAATATGGTGATGGTCGCGTTAA
The DNA here is from genome assembly GCA_037143495.1 of Candidatus Omnitrophota bacterium. GTDB lineage: Bacteria > Omnitrophota > Gorgyraeia > JABMQH01 > JABMQH01 > JBAWYO01. The sequence continues at coordinate 2,478 of JBAWYO010000072.1, forward strand.
AATTGCTCGTGCTCGGGTTTTTTGTCTTTGTCGGTATGCGCTACGTTAAGCCGCAGAATTGGGTACCCTTCGCGCCCAACGGGTTCGCGGGTATCAGGGCGGGCGCCGCGATCGTCTTCTTCGCCTATATCGGGTTCGATGCGGTCTCGACGCTCGCGGAAGAGACGCGCAACCCCAAACGGGACCTGCCGATCGGCATTATCGGTTCGCTGGCGATCTGCACGGTGATCTATATCATCGTTGCGGCCGTTTTTACGGGTATCGTCCCGTTCTCGGTACTCACCTCATCGCTTACGCACCAGAAAGCGGAGCCGTTGGCGCTCGCGATGCAGTATATTAACCTGCCCTGGGCGGCCGGCATCGTCGCCCTCGGTTCTATTGTGGCGCACACGGCGGTCCTGCTGGTCCTGCAGTTGGGGCAGGCGCGGATATTCTTCTCAATGTCCAGAGACGGACTCTTGCCGCCGGTCTTTTCGAGTGTTCATCCGCGCTTCAAGACTCCGCACATTAACACAATGATCATCGGCGGCATTGTCGCGCTCTTCGCGGCGCTCACGAACATTGACGAAATGGTCGACCTGACGAATATCGGGACGCTCTTCGCTTTTATGCTCGTCTGCTTCGGTGTTATTATTTTACGGGTGAAGGAACCGTCGCGTCATCGTTCTTTCAAAGTTCCCTTTAGCCCGGTAACGCCGCTCCTGGGCGTCGCGGCGTGTGTATTCCTGATGACAGGGTTGCCGGCGGTGACCTGGATACGGTTCGTCGCATGGCTGCTGATAGGTTTGATCGTATACAGCGCGTATGGCATGCGCCACAGTACGCTTCATAAAAGAAAAACATAGTATAAAGGAGGCAGGGATGAACGAAAGCGCGAGATTAGCCGAACTGGAAAAAAGGCTCAAAGGTATTACGGCGGCTGATATGATGACGAGGTCGGTCATAACAGCCCGGGAGGAGATGCGTCTCGTCGAGCTGGCGGAGCTTATTATCAAGAACCGCATCAGCGGAGTACCGGTCGTCAATGACAGCGGCGATCTCGTCGGCATTATAACGGCGACTGATATGTTCCAGCTTATCTACATGATCAGGTCGGGCGAAATCATGGAGGGTGGCGCTAAGCCTGTGTGCAATCCAACGGTCGGGCTGACGATGTCATCGGATGTTTTCACGCTGCGTGAGACGGTAACGCTTGATGAGATCATCAAAGTGACGCAGGAGCGCAATATTCATACGCTGCCGGTCACGAGGGATGGCAAGCTTGTCGGGATCATAGGGCGGCGGGATGTTTTTAAGCGCTTTTATTCGCTGTTGCAGGAAATATCTACGATCTGATCGGGTACGAGATAATTGAAGCTATTAATTACTATTAAATAATAATCAATTAATCAATTAGTTATTTAAAACTACTAAATAATGATAAAAAAATAAATCAGCTATTTTAAGCTGATTTATTTTATTATTAATGATAAAATAAAATTTTTTATTATTTTTTATTATTTATTGATATTTTTATCTATTAACAAAATAATATTACTATTTTTTGCTACTGTTAGATATTGACGAAAGAACCTTCTCGATATCTTTTTGCCCGGGCGCGATCTTAAGAGACCTGGTGAACATATTCGCGGCGTTCTGCGTATCACGTCGCGCCATATAGATCCTTCCTAAAGCGTTCAAGGCTGTATAGTATCTTGGATTTTGCGCGAGCGCTGTCTTCAATTCTTCGATCGCGGCCGAGGATTGCGCTCCGTAGTTGTAGATCAAGCCCAGCATATAATGCACAAAGGGGAAGACCGGCTTTAATTGAGCCGCTTTTTGCAGATTTTTTTGCGCTGCAGCGATGTCACCCGCAAAGAAATAGGCGGTTCCCAGGTTGCTGTAGGCCATTTCATAGTCGTTCTTTAAGGAGACGGCGATTTTGAACTCATCGATAGCTTTGCGGAATTCTTTTTGCTCGAAGTACGTATTGCCGAGCGAGAGATGGAGACGCGCGTTGCCGGCCGAATAAATAAGCGTATTCTTAAAAAAAGTGAGCGGATCTTTCCAGTCCCGGTTTCTCTGCATGGTTAGATGAGCGTAGAAGATCGTTATTACCATGCCCAGCAGCGCTATGCCGACAAGCGCCATGCGCGTTGCGCCGGTCTTGCGATAGATCCAGGAGAGGGCATAGGCGAGGAAAAAGAAATAGGAGATCGACGCCATATATATCCAGTGTTCAGCGATCATCCCGTTGATCGGATAAATATTGGAGACGGGTAGGAGGTTTAAAAAAAACCAGCAGATAAAGAACGAGAGAATCCGATTCCTGCGATAGAGATAGATCGCGCCGGCAAGTATGCCGGTGACGAAAACGAGGGAAAGGAAGGCGTTCGGTTCCGAAAGATGGCGCACGACGTCGAGGTCCCGTTCCATGTGGAGGCCGGTCGGCACCACTAAGAGCCGCAGATAGACCGGGATCGCCGTAAAAAAGGTCAGGAGCCGGTTTGCCAGCGGCAGTGTCTCGAGTATATTATGGGGGGCCACCGCGGAAAAATTCAAGACCGATGAACGCAGGATCCCGTACATAAGCGCGATAACGGCGTACGGTATCCAGGTGTTCCGGACCGCACGAAAGGACTCTTTCGGCAGGGATGGACGCACAACCATAGAGAGATACATCAGGATGACGAGGGGCAGTATAACGCTGATCTCTTTTGAGAGGAGCGCGAGGCAGAAGGAGAGGACCGATACGATGAGAATACCATGTGTTCTCCGACCCGTGGTTTTGAGAGCAAGGTAACGCACGAACAGGATCAGGGCGAGAAGAAAAAAAAGAGCATAGAGCGGATCTGCCCGTCCCGCGATATAGGTGACCGCTTCGGTGTGGATCGCGTGGACGCCGAAGAAGGTGCCGGCCAGCAGAGCGACCATGAAATCGCCGGTCAGCGAGATGAGCAGGAGCGCGGTAAGCGCCGCAACCGAGGCGTGGAGCAGGTTATTGGTCAGGTGATAGCCGATCGCCCGTTCTTTCCAGAAAAAATAGTTCACCATGTTGGAGAGCTCTTGAAGGGGGCGGTAGCGATTGTTGACATTGTCGCTGCCGTACCCGGCATAGGTTTTGAAGACGTTGACGGCATGGGAGAGTTCCTTGACCTGGTAATTATTCTGGATCAGGTATTTATCGTCCCAGATGAAGCCGTACTTGAGGGTAGGAAGATAGGCGGCAAACGTCGCGGCAAAGACCAGGAGGCAGACGATCAGTGTTTTTTTTACGTCAGCCGATCGTAAAGTCGCGGTTGGCGCTTGCGGTTTCCGTTGAACGGGGGTTGTCGGCATTATGATTATTGTTCCCGGCGCATCACCTGATGTGCTCGAGGAGCTCCTGCACGTCAGGCTGGCGCGGGTTTATTGCCAGCGATTTCGTCAACCGTGAGAAAGCCGAATGCCGATCACCGCGGACCAGATCAATATCGGCGAGTTTATTATACGCTTTAAATTGAGCGGGGTTTAATGAGAGCGTTATCTTGAATTCTTCTTCAGCTTTTTGGAGGTCGCCTTTTTCCTGGTAGAGGATCCCAAGATTAAAGTGAGGCGTGATATAATCGGGCCGTATCCGCAGCGCTTCCTTATATTCGCGTTCGGCCTCTACCAGCATATTTTTGCGTTTATAGGCGACGCCGAGATTATTGTAGAATGACTCCTGGCCGGTCACCATAAAGTGAATGTTCTCAAAAAAAAGCGTTCCGGCCAGAAGGGGCACGAACGCCAGCAGTTTCATAAATTCTTTCTTCCAGAGCCGCGTGCAGGTCCAGATCAGGCCGATCGCGGCGAAGATCATCAGATAGGGGACGATCGGCAGGCGATAGCGTCCGTTCACGAAATAGAGCAGGACCGAGATCATGTGGCTCACGATCAGCAGGTACAAAAGTGCGATCAGCGGCTCTGACCGTTTTTTGAACGAGAGGAGCATCCCTAAGCAGGCGAACGGGAAAATGATCCCGAACGTAAAGAGCGGGAGTTGCAGTATCGGCGCGAATTTTTTGATGAAGAGGTGGATATCCAGGACGTCGGATATCTCGTACGCGTTCCAGAAGAGGAGAAATTTATTGATCGTGAGTTTAACGTAGGCCCCCGGCTCATGCGTGATGAAGGCGAGACCTTCATTGAACCAGAAAGAAGATATCTCTGAAGGCCGCAGCCGCTTTCCGAGCGCCTGCTCCGCCTGGGTGCGGGAGTTAACGATCGCTTGCTCGACGCCGGTACCGATCGACGGCGGCATCGAAAACGTGCCGTTTGCCGCAGGATTGTTTCCCGCGTAGAAGGTGAGACCGTTATGCCAGCTGATCGGCACAAAATCTTTTCCGACCGCGTAATTACGGACGGTGACGCTACCGACCATAAGCAGGGTTCCGACGATAACCGCCAGCGGATAGGCACAGCGTCCGCTTCCCTTGCGGGTGGTCCACATCCAGCATATCAGGAAAGGCATAAAAAGAAATATTGAGGCGCTTGAGAGCCCCGAGAGACCGATCAGCGCTCCCGCGCCAAGCCACCACATGAAGGTCGGCCGGCGGTTGACACGGACGATAACCAGCAGCGTAAGAAGGTTCAGGAAGATCGAGAGGAATGACGAGCTTAAGAAGCCCTCATAGAATATCGCGGGGCGGTAGAGCGCCAGCATCAGCGCGGCGAGCGCGCCCAGTCTTGTACCGCCGATCTTCTTCCCGATAAAAAAAAGCAGGGAACAGCTTGCGGCACCGATCGCGAACTGGACGAGGCGGGCGATATACAGGTCATGACCGAAAAGGAAAAAGACCGCTCCCAGAAAGTACGGATAGAGCGGGAGCCCCCAAAAAATATCTTTTCCGATAAGATCCTTGAACGCGATCTCTTTCGCCCACGTATCGTAGAGATAATCATCAAGGCCGCCTTTATAGGGGATAAAGAACGGGTTGTTTTTTATCTGGTTAAGGTAGATGATCCTGATCGCCAGCGCGATCGCGCATATGGCCGCAGGTATCAGCAGGGGGCGCAGCGAGGAGAAGATTTTTTCTTTTCGCAGCATACCACCATATTGTAGCGTAACCGGCACCGGTAATCAAGGCGCAAATCAGCGGCTCTTTATCCTTGAAAAAGGTACTATCGTGTGTTAGA
>JBAWYO010000073.1:0-7576 GCA_037143495.1 Candidatus Omnitrophota bacterium
CAGTGCGGCAGCATGCTGAAGATAGGGTTTGGAGCGAGATCGGGCGTATCGTGAAGAAATTCAGTAAACCGGTGAAGCCAGCGAATAAGGGCCAACAACGAACGACTAACAAATCGCGCCCCTTTATCGGCCTCGTAGGGTGCATGGCGCAGAATTATAAAGATAAGGCATTTGCGCGCGCGCCCGAGGTTGACTTTGTTGTGGGGCCGAGCGATATCGGCAAGATACCGGATATACTCAAACAGGTCACCAGTCATCACGTACCCGACGCCAGCCAAAAGCTTTTCGAATTGAAAATCTGGGAGACTGATGGACTTGTCCGGCCTGAAGATATTTATCACACAGGATTTCATGAAGACAAAGACCATGCGTATGTGGTAATATCAGAGGGTTGTTCGAACTATTGCTCGTATTGCGTCGTACCGTATGTGCGTGGGGAGCTTCATAACAGGGGCGCTCAGGATATTCTGAGCGAGATCAACGAAGCTGCCGGTCGCGGCATCTCCCGGGTCACGCTCCTTGGCCAGAACGTCAACGCGTATTTTTCCGGCGAGGGAAGCCCTGAGCCGGCTGTTAGTTTTGCCGGTCTCTTGGGGATGATAGAACACGTAAGCGGGGTCAGAGAGATTACCTTTATGACCTCGCATCCCAAAGATACCTCCGACGATCTTTTTAAGGCGATCGCCGCGAGCGAAAAGATCAAGAAGAGCCTCCATTTACCTGTTCAGTCCGGTTCAGACAGGATATTAGGGCTGATGAGGCGGGGATATACGCGCGCGCATTACCTCGGTTTGGTCGAGCGCTACCGGCGTCTGGTGCCTGCCGGCACGATAAGTACCGATCTTATCGTCGGGTTTCCGAGCGAAAGCGACGATGATTTCAAGGCGACCCTGGACCTCATGAAAGAGATCAGGTTCGATTCGGCGTTTCTCTTTAAATATTCTCCCCGGCCCGGCACGGTCGCCGAACGGTTGCCGGACGATGTGGAGCAGGCGGTAAAAGAACGCCGGCACAAGATCCTTCTCGATTTTCAGAAGAGCTGCGCGGCGAAGAACAGGTCCTTATGAGATATGCAAAAAGAACGATAGTTTTTGCGACAGCCGCCGCGGCGCTCTTTTTTGTCGTGCCCCCGGCATTCGCGGCGCTCGATATATTCGACCATCCGCGGACGGTTGAGCGAAAGTCCCGGGTCGAGAATACGCGCAGGGAAGGGGATGCCGCCGTGCTGGCGTACCCCGATGAATGCATCCTGAAAGAGGATTATGCGGCGGCTTTTTCATCCTGCCAAAAGCTTCTGGCGGGCCCAGTGGCGGGCGACTCCCGTCTGAAGGGTGATCTCTTGCGCATGGCGGGCCTGAGCTGCCTTAAGCTCAATCAATACGTACAAGCGCGCGGTTATTATAATGATATTCTGCTGATCAACGGCGCCCCGGACACGCTTAAAGCGGACGCGCTTCTGGGGATCGCTGATGGATATTTTCTTGAGCAGCGTTTTGACAAGGCGTTCGACTCATATCGGGAGCTTCTAATGCGCTATCCTGACAACGCAACGGCCGGAACCGCCTATTACCGCCTCGGCGAAACAGCATATCGGCTTCGTCGGCCGGAGGAGGCCTTGCGGTACCTGGATAAGCTCCGGCGTGATTTCCCGCTCAGTTTTGAAGCCCGACTCGCGGATCGTCTCGCGAATGAGGAGTCATCCTGCGTTCTCCCGGTAAGCGCTGAGGGAGCGTTCACCGTTCAAGTTGGCTGTTATAATGAACGGGGAAACGCCGAGTCGCTCAATAAAAAGCTCAAAAGCCGCGGTTTCGACGCGTATGTTGCTGAAAGCCCCCGGAACGAACGTCCGCGATTTCGCGTTAAGGTCGGCCGGTGCGCGTCGAAGGATGAAGCCCAGTCACTCGAGAAACGGCTGAAGAAAGCCGGATATCCGACCAAGATCTGCCCCTGAAGCACCGGCGCGTCTATGCGAAAACATATTATCTTCCTCGTTGGCCCTACCGCCGTCGGCAAGACCGAAACCGCTCTGCTGCTGGCGGACGCGATCGACGCCGAGATCATTTCCTGTGACTCGATGCAGATCTATACCGGTATGGATATCGGCACGCAGAAGCCATCCAGGGAGCAGCGCGCGGCCGTCCGGCATCATCTGATCGACATCCTCGCGCCTGATCAGGAATTCAGCGCGGCCGATTTCAGGGAGCGTTCGCTGGCGATCATCGCGCGTCTGCAACGGGCTTCCAAAATACCGCTCTTTGTGGGAGGTACGGGTCTCTATGTTTCCGCCCTGGTCGACGGATTATTCCCGAGCCCGCCCAAGGACGAAGCGCTCAGGAACGCCTTGTACCGCGAGCAGGAGATCGCCGGAGGTGATCATCTCTGGCGCAAGCTTGCCGCGGTCGACCCTGAGACCGCGCGCCTCATCCATGCCAACGATAGCAAGAAACTCGTGCGCGCTCTCGAGATCTATGAGACGACGCTCACCAAAAAATCTGAATTACTGAGCAAGACTCAGCGGCTGCCTGCCGCTTTTCCGGTAAAGATCTTCGCGCTGACGCGTCCACGGCAGGAACTCTACCGCAGGATCGACGAGCGCGTCATCGGGATGTTCGACGAAGGGTTTATCGAGGAAGTCCGGCGTCTGCCGCGCGAAAAGCTGGGGACGACGGCATCCCAGGCGATAGGATACCGGGAGGTATTCGCGTATCTTGATGGCCGTCTGGGGCTTGGGGAAGCCCAGGAACTGATACAGAAGAATACCCGCCATTACGCGAAGCGGCAATTGACATGGTTCCGGCGGGATAAACGGATCGAATGGGTCGAGATCGGCAGCGATGAAAGACCGGCAGAGACCGCGGCGAGAATACAGGAAAGAATAAGAGCGTTCTTCGGGAACAAGTAACGAGGTGAAAGTGGAAAAAGCGATATTGGTGACGGCAGATTTCAATAAACGCAGCTCGTGGACAGCCCGGGATTCCGCGGCGGAACTCAAGGAACTTGCGGGATCGGCGGGCGCGCAGGTCATTGACGAGATCATCTGCCGCCGCGAGCGGATCTCGCCGTCGTATTTTATCGGCAGGGGGAAAGCGGAAGAGGTCGCGCTTGCGGTCAAGGAAAAGGGCGCTCATACCGTTATCTTCAATGACGATCTTTCCGGGAGTCAGCAGAAGAACCTGGAGGAGCTGCTTGGCGTTAAGACCATCGACCGGACACAGCTCATTCTTGATATATTCGCCCGTCGGGCACGATCGAACGAAGGCAAGGTGCAGGTCGAGCTGGCGCAATTACTCTATCTGATGCCGCGCCTGGTCGGGAAGGGGGTTGAGCTCTCGCGTCTCGGTGGCGGCATCGGTACACGCGGTCCCGGGGAGACGAAACTCGAGGTCGATCGCCGCAGTATCCGTGATCGCATCGCGCGTCTTAAGGAAGAGCTTGGGCGGCTGACGATGCATCGCAAAATGCGTTCAAATTCGCGCCAGAAGATCCCGGTCCCCGCGATCGCTATTGTCGGGTATACGAACGCCGGTAAATCGACGCTCTTGAACGCGTTGACCGATTCTCATGTGGTCGCGCAGGATAGGCTCTTCAGCACCCTTGACGCCACCGTTCGCCAGCTGACGCTGCCAAATAACCAGAAGGTCCTCTTTGCCGATACGGTCGGGTTCCTGCACGATCTGCCGCACCACCTGATCGAATCGTTCAAGGCGACGCTTGAAGAGGTCGTCGACGCCGATATTCTGCTGCATGTGCTCGATAGCACCCAACCAAAAGTCGGGGAACAGAGCGCCGCAGTCTACCGCGTCCTTGCCGAGCTGGGAGTCAAAAATAAACCGGTGATCACGGTCCTCAATAAAGCCGATCGATGCGATGAAGCCGCGGTCGCGAGCTTGCGGAAGGCCTTTGAAGGCGCGATTGTGATATCGGCGCTGCAGCGGCAGAATTTCGGCGAATTATTCGATAGGATAACGCAGCTGCTCTCCGCGCTGGTCGAGGTTGTGGAATTCACGGTGCCGCAAGCGCGCATGGACATCCTCACGATGGTCTATGAGTCGGGGCATGTCATCTCCAAAGAATACCGCGGGCAGGATATTGTGGTCCGCGCGCAGGTTCCGCTCAAACTCAAAGAACACCTCAAAAAACTCACCCGGATGAGCGCGTAAAAATAAGTTGACAAAAAAAGGGCATGTGCTAGAATTGCTTTTAGCACTCTTGGCAATAGAGTGCTAAAATATCGGCTCGAAGGTTTGCGCCGGTACTATAAGGAATCGCACCATGCATTCGCAGGAAGTCATAGAGCGTCAGAACCGCATTCTGGAGATCATCGTCTCGTCGTACGTCGACAGCGCGATGCCGGTCGGCTCGCGCCAGGTCTCGAAGATCATTGGTCTTTCGAGCGCGACGGTCCGCAACGTGATGAGCGATCTCGAGGAGATGGGGTATATTACGCATCCGCACACCTCAGCGGGCCGGATACCGACCGATAAGGGGTACCGCCGCTACATAGAATCGCTGATGCGCGTGCGTGAAGTCAATAAACAAAAAGCGCGCCGGATCGAAGAAGAATACCATCTGAAGCGTAAGGGCATCGAAAGCATCATCAAGAAGACCGCGGGGCTCCTCTCCGCGATCACCCACCATACCGGCGTGGTGCTCTTTCCCGAGGTCAGGCGTTCGACGTTCAAGCGGATCGAGCTTATAGCGACCGGAAAAAAGCGGGTACTGGTGATCCTGATCACGGTGAGCGGCGTCGTCAAGAATTTCATGCTTGATACCAAAGAGGACCTGCGCGCCGATCTCGAGGCGATCTCAATACTCCTGAACGGCGACCATTATGGCCTGTCGCTTGAGGATATCAAGGAACGCCTTATCGGGCAGATCCGCCGCGAGCGTGATTCATCGCGGGTGGTCCTGCAGGAGGCTTCCGACCTGCTTGACGCGGTACTTGATATTTACCAGAGCGAGGAACTGTATCTGGAAGGGGCCTCGCACCTTCTTTCGCAGCCCGAATTCGAGAGTCCGGAAAACGCTAAATCGATCATGCGGTTCTTTGAGGATAAGGAATTCCTGGTCGATCTGATGGAGAAGGATATCCAGGCCGATGGGATACGTATCTATATCGGCAAAGAGAACACATCGCCTTTTATGCAGAATTGTACGCTCGTAACCTCGGGATACCGGGTTAAAGATGAATTTGTGGGTAGGTTGGGCATTATAGGGCCGACCAGGATGGCATACCGGGACTTGATACCAATGATCGACTATATCGCTGAAACGGTTACCCGGGAATTAAGCGATCTGGTGGAATAGGATGATGGGAATGAAGAACAATAAAGGGAAAGTGCCGGAGAAAACCACGGACGAAGCGCCGATCAATAGCGACCCCATCGCACCGGATATGTGCGCCGGAGCCTGCGATGCTGACATGGCCGCGCTTAAGGAGCGGGCGGCGTTGGTCGATGGTTTGCAGGAGCGCCTTCTCAGGGTCAGCGCCGATTTTGAAAATTATAAGAAGCGCGCGCAGAAGGACCGGGATGATCTGATCAGATACGCCGGGGAATCGTTCATAGGAGAGTTGGTGCATATCGTCGATAATTTTGAGCGGGCTTTTCAGGCAGCCGAGACGACAAAAGATTTTTCGGTCCTCCACAAAGGGCTTGAGATGATATTAAAGGAGGTTGAAGCCTTCTTAAAAGATAACGGGGTGAAAAAAATAGAGACGGTAGGGAAGATATTCGATCCTCACCGCCATGAGGCGATCGGTCATTGCATTTGTCCGGAAAAGCAGGAGAATGAGGTCGTTGAGGAGCTGCAAGCTGGATACGAAATGAACGGCCGCGTGATCAGGCCGGCACGGGTCAAGGTGGCTAAAAAAGAGGAAGATAAAGGTTCCCCACCCGCAGAATAAAAAAGGAAATGAAATGTATCCCTCGCCGTCCGACGGAAACAACGGGGGGCTCGGGATGAAATTTAATGGAGTGGAATTCGTAACTTTCAGGAGGGTAAGAAACAATGGCAAGAGTAATAGGGATTGATCTGGGAACATCGAATTCGGCCGCCGCGGTCATGGAAGGTGACCGGCCCGTTATTGTACCATCAGCGGAAGGGGCGGGGGTATCGAGCGGTAAAGCGTTCCCTTCCTACGTCGCTTTCACGAAGGATGGACAGCGTCTCGTTGGCGAGCCGGCAAAGCGCCAGGCCGCTATTAACGCCGAGGGTACGATCCAGGCCGCGAAACGCAAGATGGGGACCGATTATAAGTTCAAGGCCCACGGTAAAGAGTATACGCCGCAGCAGATCTCGGCCTTCATCCTGCAGAAGATCAAACAGGATGCCGAGAACTATCTGGGCGATAAGGTCGAAGAAGTTGTTATTACCTGTCCCGCCTATTTTGACGATAACCAGCGCCAGGCGACCAAAGACGCCGGTGAGATCGCGGGGCTTAAGGTTCTGCGCATCATCAATGAACCGACGGCGGCGTGTCTCGCGTACGGACTTGAGAAGGCGGGGAAAGAGCTTAAGATCCTCGTGTTCGATTTCGGCGGCGGCACGCTCGACGTGACGATCATGGAAATGTGGAAAGAGGGCGGCTTCAAGGTCATGGCGACGAGCGGCGATACGCAGCTCGGCGGCACCGATATGGACAATACGATCCTCGATTATATTACGAAGGAATTCAAGCGCGACACCGGCATCGATCTCAAGAGTGATAAGATGTCGATGCAGCGTTTGCGCGAAGCTGCCGAGAAGGCTAAAGTCGAGCTCTCAAGCACGCTTTCGACCGACATCAACCTTCCGTTCATTACGGCCGACGCGACGGGACCGAAGCATCTGACGATGACGATCACCCGCTCGAAGCTCGAAGAGCTGATTGGGCCGATCGTCGAACGCTGCCGCGGACCGCTTGAACAGGCGATTAAGGACGCGCGCGAAGCGTTCGCGAAAGAAGGCGGCGAATTCACCGCGAAGACCGTCGACCGGATCATCATGGTTGGCGGGCCGACGCGTATGCCGATCATACAGAAGTTCGTCGAGGATTATTTCGGCAAGAAGATCGAGCGCGGGGTCGATCCGATGGAGTGCGTGGCCCTCGGCGCCGCGGTCCAGGCCGCTATCATCAAGGGTGATGTCAAGGATGTGCTCCTGCTCGACGTGACCCCGCTCTCGCTCGGTATCGAAACGCTCGGCGGCGTCAGCACGAAACTTATCGACCGCAATACGACGATACCGACCCGCAAGGGCCAGACATTCTCGACCGCGGCCGATAACCAGACCGCGGTTACGATCCGCGTCCTGCAGGGTGAGCGCGCGATGGCGGAGGATAACGTCGAACTCGGGCGCTTCGACCTCGTAGGAATTCCGCCGGCGCCGCGCGGTTTGCCGCAGATCGAGGTCGCTTTCGATATCGACGCCAACGGCCTGGTACACGTCTCAGCGAAAGATCTCGGCACTGGAAAAGAGCAGTCGATGCGCATCACGGCGCCGCGTAAGCTCTCGAAAGAAGAGATCGACAAGATGGTCAAGAGCGCCGAGCAATTTGCCACCGAAGACGCGAAGAAGAAAGAAGAAGTTGAGGTTA
>JBAWYO010000074.1:0-7394 GCA_037143495.1 Candidatus Omnitrophota bacterium
GGATACCCTTTTAAATAAAAAGCCGCCGCGGTAAAAAGAATAGGGGCTGTTTCTCCGGCTACCCTCCCGACGCTTAAGATAACTCCGGTCAAGATCCCCGGGACCGCTGCCGGGAGCACCACTTTTTTTATCGTCTGCCACTTGCTCGCGCCCAGCGCGAGCGATGCCTCCCGCAATGAGTGCGGAATAGCGGTAAGCGCCTCCTGGGAGGCGGATATAATAACCGGCAGCACCACAATACCGAGCGCGAGGCTCCCCGAAAGGATCGAAACACCGAAACCGAAGTATTTCACAAAAACAGCGAAACCAAAGAGCCCGAAAACAACCGACGGGACGCCGGCAAGATTATTAATGCTCAACCTGATGATATTAACAACGATTCCTTTAGGCGAATACTCACAGAGGTATATCGCGCAGGCAACCCCCAGCGGTAAAGCAACAAGGATAGCGCCGAGGGTCAGATAGAGTGTTCCTACGATGGCGGGCGCAACGCCCCCGGCGGTCATCGCGTCCCGCGGCGCTTGCGTAATAAACGCCCATGAAATGACCTTGATCCCTCTGGCCGCGATAAAATAAATGATCGCAAAGAGAAAGAGCACGGTAACCGTCATGCACAGCGATATAACTGCAAAACCTATTTTTTGCGTGATATCTTTTCTCATCCGGATAATCCTAATTTTATGCGGTATTTCCTGCTGATGGCTTCCGCTATTATATTAAAAACGAACGTGATCAAAAAAAGGATCAAGGCGATCGCGAAGAGCGCGTGATAGTGGGAGCTTCCCATCGGCGCTTCCCCCATCTCCGCCGCGATCGCCGCGGTCATCGGGCGTACGGGCTCAAAAAACGTCTTCGGGATCACCGCTGCGCCGCCGGCGACCATGAGAACGGTCATCGTCTCGCCTATCGCGCGGCTCATCCCTAAGATGATCGCCGTCGAAATCCCCGAACCGGCTGCCGGTATAACGACCTTAACGAGCGTCTGCCACCGATTCGCGCCGACCGCGAACGACGCCTCCCTGAATGAACGCGGGACATAGCTTAAAGCGTCTTCGGCGATGCTGCAGACCGTCGGTGTTGCCATAATACCGAGAGTTAAGCTGGCCGTAAAGGCGCAGAGTCCTATAGGTAGATGTAAAAGATTTTGCAAAAAAGGGGCAAGTACCGCCATACCGAAAAATCCATAGACGATAGAAGGGATACTCGCGAGGATCTCCACCAGTGGCTTGAAGATCATCTTCTGCCGGGGGCTTGCCATTTCATTCAAGTAGAGCGCGCTGCCGACGCCGAGCGGGATACAGACTACCATCGCGCCGACCGATATCCAGAATGAGGCGAGGATCAGCGGAAGAATGCCAAATTCGGGGGGATCATATGTCGGATACCAGAACCTGCCGAATAAAAAATCCAGTACTTTTACTTTTTTAAAGATAGGCAGCGACTCATTAAAAAGAACAATAATGATGCCGACCAGAAATACCAGCGATGCGCTCGCGAGCGCAGCAAAAATCCATCGATATATTTTCTCTTTAACTTTTGCCATACGTGGTTTCTTTAAGCTGACGCGCGACGGAGGACGTTTCCTCCGCCGCGCGTCATCTTTAGGGACTGACAATCCTTTATTTCTCGGTCAGAGGCGCAAAGCCCTGTTCATCAACTATCTTCTGTCCTTCCGCGCTCTTGACGAAATCGACAAAAGCTTTCGCCAAGCCCTTGGGGGTTCCGTTGGTATACATAAAGAGCGGTCTGCCGATCGGATATGCATTCGTCAGCACGGTCTCTTTCGAGGGTGCGACGCCGTCGATCGTGATCGCCTTTACGCTGGAACTAAGAAAACCAAGGCCGACATATCCTATCGCGGCGGGCGTCCGGGACACCGTAGAGGCGATCGCCTGATTGGAAGCCTGCATCATCGCGTCAGGTCGCACTTTCTGCTTGGCCAACGCCAGCTCACCGAACGCCTCGAACGTGCCGCTCGAGGTATCGCGGGAAATAACGACTATTTTCCCCGCGGTGCCGCCGACCTGTGACCAATCAGAGATGTTTCCGGTATAAATATCCTTCACCTGCGCCTTGGACAGCGCGCTCACGCCGTTCGACGGATGAACTATAACCGCGATCCCATCCATAGCGATGACATGCGCTTTGACATTCTTGCCATTAGCGACCGCCTTATCGAGCTCGGCATCCTTGATCGGACGCGAGGAATCGGCGATCGTGCACATTCCATCAATCAACGAAGAGATACCCACGCCTGAACCGCCGCCGCGCACTGAAATATCCGCGGTGGCATCCTTCTGCATATAGACCTCTGCCGCCTTCTGGGCGATCGGCAGTACCGTCGTCGAACCTTCAATGACGATCTTTTCCGCATATGAGGGCGCCGCGAAACACGCGATCGTTCCTATCATAAGCGCTATCTTTAACAATCCACTCTTCATCGTAATCCTCCTTGACCTATGGTTAGAATTTGAAATTCATATCAGCTTGCAAGAGTCTCTCATACTGTTTTTTATCAGCAATGCTGGTGGTTGTGGATGTAAGCCTGGCAAGATAATAGTCAAAATCAAGAGTCCAGTTCTTCCCAAGACCATACGAGAATATCGCTTCATGGGCCCTAATACCGGTCCTGCCGCCGTAACGGTCGGAATCCGGGAACATATCCGGCCACGCCTGCGATTCGAGGAGCACATAATTGTATTTGAACTGCCATTTCCCCCAATCATCAACCTTCTCCTGCCCAAGCTTGACCCCGCCGCAATACGCGTTCTCGCTATAGGGCGCCCGAAGGTTCCGATGATATTCGCCGAATACCGCCAGATAAGGAAGATACTTGTCTAAGATACCATTATGCAGCGGACGGAAAGGATCCATGATCGTCAGTTCCGCCGACGGGCTCACCGCGTTATACTCCCATTGATATCCCTGAAGCCCCGTAGAACCGCCGTTGAACCGGTCACTTCCGAGCGCGCTGCTCGGCCATGTCGGCTTATGCCCTTTGATATTCTGGAAATAATAAAGAGCGCATGCGGTCTTTAAGCTGACGGTATCGGAGAGTTTATTCACAAACCCAGGCTGCCCGACGAGCATGATCGTTGAAGCACCCGTATCCTGTTGTTGCACAAGGAAATAGGCACCGTTCAAAAAGGTATCAAACCCGGGGGTGATGGTTTTGTTGAGTTTCACCGCGACACCTTCCGGATTGATATCAGTGTCCCAGAGCATATCCTGAGGTTCCCATATGGGGTTCTTCATCCTGCCGCCGATAAAGGTCGCCCAGGTGAACGGCGTATACTCCGCATACGCGTAGTCGATCCAGATCGGTTTCTTGGCAAAATCATCGGTGAACGTCTGATTGGTGCTGTTGCTATTGGCATCGCTGCCGCTCGCCAACCCGGCGTATACCTTTATCTGATCGTTGACTTTTGCTTCGGTGCCGAGTCTCAGCCTCAGGCGTGCGGTATCCTTATTATAATGCTGCCCATTAACCAGATTATCGCTCTTGCGGCGGTAATTCTGGTACCGTATCCTTGCATCGCCTTTAAATTTGATCCGCTGAGCCCACTCAGGAGAACCGCTCGACTTGCCCTGCGCTATCTCGCTCTTCACCTGTTCTTTCGTCTCGGTCCCGATCTGCTGGGCTTCTCCCGCTGTCAGCACACCTTTCTCGACGAGCTTTTGCAGGAGTATATCAACTTCTCCCGCGAACGAGCTGCCGATGCCGGCGAAGAGGACAAAAGCCAAGCAGAGGCCTGCACCTAGTAATTTCTTCATTTCCTGATTCTCCTTTCCCTGTCGTTAGCTACACGTACATAACTTTCGTATCTGTCGTAAACGTACTTCGATCTTTTTTATCGCGTCAGTGATGGATCCACTCGTCTCGCCATTACGATTACTGCTTCCTTCCTCTACAATAGCGGTAAGCACGGTTTGCAGACTGTTAATCTGACAGCACAATTGATTTTGTATGAAATTCTTGCGAATTGCCAACATGCCCTGCGTTTTCATCTCCCCCTCCTCTCCTTGTGCTTTTTTCTCATGCCCGCTGTTCATAAAATGCGTCCATCTGCTCAATTTCGTCGTCGATCACTTGCCTGCATCGCAAAAGTATACCTTGTACCAACCTTCGCATCCTGTCTACCATAGCATACCTCGCTCTTGTTCGTTCACCTTCATACTATAGAAACGATATTAAATGCGCTTCAAGCCCATGTTAAATCCATGTTAAATGCCCTACGAATACTGCGCGCATAAACAATACTCAGCGCATAGCCTTATCTTTCTATCCGGCGCGTTCTCCCCGGAAACGCTCTTCGCCTGCTTTTCGACCTGGTCATCATCCTTCTTCCCGAGCAGGTACTCTGCTGCGTATGCCCTGATCTCGAAACTCTCGGTGATCAATATCACGATATTCTCCTTGTGTGATCATTCAGACCCATTCATCGTCAGGATACAACCTGTCGAACACTTCAGCGCGCACCTCTTCCTCATCTATAATGCCATTTAAAAAAAGGGTTATCGAGCGAACCGTTTCAATAAGAGAGTCTCTCATCTTCAGCTCCTTTCTTCACCATAAGTATACCGTGGTGATATTAAATGCGCTTCAAGGAGGTGTTAAATAGGAGTAAAGTACGGCAACGCAAAACCCCCGAACCGCAAGGTCCGGGGGTTGGCTTCATCATCAGCGCAACGTGCGATTTCAGATCAGAGACAGCTCGTTGTTGCGACAGTCGCTCGGTGTATCCGCTGCGGCGCGCTCTGCAGTTGGGCGAATTCACGCGCGAGTCTTTGACGCTCCTCATGCGCGGCCAGGAATGGAAGGAGGTCTTCGCCTTCAATGCGCCCAGCGCGTTTTACGCGCTTGTGCTCAAGCGCATCCCTTTCATCCCGTGACGGGCGAAACGCTTCAAGTATCGCCGTCCGGTACATCCCGCGGCAGCTTTCTCCAAAACCAACGGGCAATCCGCTCATCCGCTCTATAAAATGCTCTCCATCACCGACAAGCTGGGTATCATACCGCTCTGCCTGGATCGTTCTTGTGGCGCGTACCGCCTCCCGGAGCGCGGCCAGTACATTGTGCTGATCAACCGCTCTTTCGCCTTGGGTATGAGCTTGCAGGTGCTCGTAGAGGATAACCCGGTCGAATAAACCCGCGGCGCCGGCGGCATGCAGAAACGCATCTACATTCTCCCTCGTTATCGAGGGATCCAGGCAGACGAGCACATCCTGTGAAGGCACCTTATCTCTGCTCAGCGCGGCTCTCTTGAGCGCTATCTTCGCCGCAAGCCCGGGGTCGCTCCTCAGCAGAGCATCGCTGACAACGATATCCGTACAGCTTTCGGGGGCGGCCTTGATCGCCTGTGCCGCATCCATGACATCGAGCACGGAGCGGTCGCAGGATAGGGCCTCGTAGTCGCGGGTAGCGGCGCGCGCCGCAAAGAGATCGAGATCGATCCTGCGCGCCGCGAAGAATTGACGGGTGATCATGCCCAATGATTCACGCAGAGCGGCGTCGTCCGCGCCTCCCTCCCGGCGTTTTGCGCTGAGCATTCCGGCGAACGCTCTCTCGAGAGCGACCTCAACGGCTACGCGTATAGCGGTCCGTGGACCCGGAGCATCGAATGAACCCGATTGAACATCCAGGAGCTCTGTCTCAGCGATACCGAGTCTTCGGCCCGCTTGAGCAAGCTCTTTAATATTCGCCGCTTTCGAAGAACCATTGAGCGGTAGTACCTTGACCGATGCCCCGTAATCCCTCAGCACCTGTCTGACCGCCCATAGTGATGTCCCCTGGGTGATCCCGAGGAGCAGGATCGGCTCCTGTGAACCAGACGTAACGGCGGGGAGACCAAGGACCGCGGGTTCCGCTTCGCGCCTCTCGGCTTCCAGAACAGGGAGCGGACGCGGAGAGGCTTCACTGATCGCTGCGGGCGCTACCTGAATACTCAGCGGTGATTGGCCCGTGCTTATCAACGGCCGTTTTATTTCCTCTGCAGCTAAACCGCGGGGGCCATTACTTACCATGCCGTCAAGCGGAGACTCTGGAGCGTCCATAAAGCGCAATGAAACCGCTTCGGGTTCCGGTATATTTAAAACCGTTCCGGCAGATTCTCCGCGGCGACGAAGCTGCTCCTTCCGTACTAACGTTCTTAGGCGCCATGTCAACATCACTATGCCGACGCCGATAATGACCGGCAGCGGTGCCATAAGAACAGCGAATGCTACCAGTGAAACCCTCGTCGTAAAACCGTTTCCAGGGCCCGTCGCCGGCGTAGCGGCACCGGCCGCCGGCACGGAGGGGGCGCCGGTAGCAGTCGTACGCGCCGCGGTCCTTGCTCTCGGGAGGGCGCTCAGATCGATGCCCCGCTGCATGAACTCATGCGCTATCTGTTCCGTCGGCGTACGCGAACTCCCCGAAGGGACATCCGGCCGTATGAGCCAGGAGGCATCGGCGGGAGGGACCTGCCCCTGCACGCTCAGTTCAGGGAACCGCTGGACTTCGGACGCCAATACGATCAACTCATCTTCCAGCCTGTTAAAAACTGAGCGGATCTCTTCCGGAACGGGTTGTCCGTTAAAGAGTCGGGTGATGAACCAGCTCATATAGGTCCGCACGCTCCTGCTTGCGTTCTCCGGGTTCCTGCGCATTGCCTCCACGAGCGGTATGAGCAGGCAATGCAGGTACGTCAGACCGCGCATGTCGGCATCGTTGCAGAGCTCAATGATCTGCGAAAGAACAGGCCTCCCCTGAAATTGCGCATGTGAGGCCTCCCGCAGAAGGTCCACCATCGCCAGCTGCACGCGCACAAGTGCCGGCGACAAGGGCCCGCCGTACATCCCCGCGAAGGTCGGTTCGACCGGCATCTCGGGACGCGCGTCGATAGTTCCCGGCGGCAGGCCGAGATCTGATCCCTGAACGAATGAACCCGTCGCCGACCGCTCCGACTCTTCCCGTGTGGGAGCGTTAAGCACGGTTACCACCGTCCCGTTGTAGGTCAGGACCCTGCTCATCCCCAGCCGCTCGCGTTCTGACGGAGCTATGAACGCAAGCTGGGCGAATTGACGCCCGCCCGGGACATTAAAAGTACCGCCGTCAGGGATGATGATATTATCCGCGTGCCTTACCAATACCAACGGCGCCGTCAAGGCTCCGGGAGCGACCCCTTGCGCCCCCACCTTAAGGTCAAGGGCGGCTCTTCTGAGTACCGGCATATCCCCTTCTCCGGTTATTACCTCCGGCAGTCCGGTCATCGCCGCCATATACTCCATCTCCCTGCCCGCCAACAGAATCCCGTGCGCCTGCGTAGTTACCGGTTCATTTCTTTCGGCGAATGCGGCGGCGAGAGAAGGTAACCGATCCCAGAAGATGTCTTCTTCCTGCAGTGTACCTGGGG
>JBAWYO010000075.1:0-7380 GCA_037143495.1 Candidatus Omnitrophota bacterium
GTCTTTCTTCTGCTGCCTGACGGACCTCTCTGCGCGACGGGCAGGATTCGCGGCCGTGTAGACGGCCCTGGCGACGCTGGACTGCGGGTCCCAGGCAAGCTGCGGCAATTCCAGAGCGGCGGCGGGCACCAGCGGACGCGCCGCGGCCGTTATCGGCGCCGGCGGATGATCGACCGGCGTCACCGGCGCCTGATCGGGCGCCGGGGGCGTCGCGGGATGTTCAGCGATGCCGACGGTAACTACGGTCGTAGCGGCGGCAAGCTTCGCGGCGGTCTCAGGAGAAACAGCCACGGCGGTATCCGCCACGACCGTCGCCGCTGACGCGAGCACTTTCGCCTCCCGGGCGAGCGCGAGTTCTATCCTCCCCCGTATACTCTCTTTTACCGCGTTGACCTGCGTATCGATATCGGCGATAGTACGCACCGCGTCAAAATTGATCGCCTTGAGACGCGCTGCGAAAACTGCTTCGAAGAGCTCCTGATCGAATTTTCCATCAATAACGGAAGTTTCAATGATCCTGTCCGCGAAGGTTTCGCTGGTGAGCCGCTGGGTGAATTGCTGCGTCTCCAATCCAGTGGCTTTTTCAAGCGAAAGCAACACCCGCTCGGAGGTCTTGCTCGCCTCATCAGCCAGCTGGGCGGCGCGCGCGGCGAGCGCCTGCGCCTCTTCAGCTTTCTTCTGGGCTTCCCGCGCCGTCACCGGAAGAACATCGGCGATATGGCTGTTGGCGGTCAGCAGATATTTATAGCCATCGCCGCGGGTAAGAACAACGACATGATCATCGCGGACTTCATCAACCTGATAAGAGACGGCCTGGCGCATCTCGTCGATCGATATCGCACGTGAGGCGATCTGGCCCGAACCGATCAGGCTCTTCTGCTGCGCTTCCAGGCGGGCGACCCATTCCGCGCTGACCCTTCTGCATTCTTTATTGATCTCGTCTGCGGATTTTCCCTCTTCGCTGAGCCTGCGCGCTTCCTCGCTTAATGCGAACCTCGCCTGCTGATTCAGGAAAATAAGAACATTCTCTTTGTTGAAAACCGCGCCGCCCGGAAAGAAACTGTAGACCGCGAGATACTTGCCGTCCGCCAGCATCGTCTGGTAGGGGCCCTGCTTATTCGTAATGACCGTTATATAAGGACGTTTTTTCTTGATGTCGGCGACCCGCGGCAGGATGACCAGATATGAAAGCTTGCGCTCCTTAAGCAGGTTCGTTAATCCTTTAGTATGGAAACCACCGGTCACTAGCGCGGCGACCGTCTGGTTATTCTCGCGCATGCGCCGGATCGTATTATCAAGGATAACGGCATTGCGTTTTTCGGCAAGTTCATAGAATTCACACGCGCGGGGGATGCTCTCAATGATCGCATCGATGAGCGGTTCCCCTTTCGGGGTGAGCTGGTATTTCGTGCCGTTCTCCCGGATGAACGCGATCAGGTCCCGCGGCCCGGTCGAGGTACCGAGCGAAACCAGTTCCTGGTAATCATCGGCGCTCAGCGACGCTTCAAAGAGCCCCTTGAGGAGTTCCGTATAGCGCAGATAGCGGTTCAGATCTTTCTGGTCCTGCCGGATAAAGAGCTTCCCCTTAACCGCGTTTTCCGCGGAACCGATCTCTTTGAAGAGATCGCCGATGTCGATCGTCTCATAGCTGGCTATGTATTTGATGTAATTTGAAAGCTCCCGGTAGGGAGCGAGGTTGACCTTAAGACGTGCCGCGGTATCCCGCAGATACGCGTGGAACTCGCCCTTTGAAAGCTTGCCGGATTTAAACGCGAGTGCCTTCATGACGAACTTTTCGAGGCCGGGCTTGTCGAGCTTATCACAAAGGCCCTTGACCGCCTCTTCGCGCTCTGATTCCGCTTTACCAAAGTCGATCCGGGACTCGAGGTCAAGTGCTCCGAGCAGGATATTGATATTCTGATATTCGGCGGGCGCGGCGCCGGAAGAACCGGCGAGCTTCATGAGAAGCTCCCAATGCTTGCCGAAACCGATCTTCCCCTGCCGGTACTGCTGCATACTCTGGGTCAGCGCGATAGTCTCCCGGGTATAGATCAGCGGCTTGAGCGTGTCAAGCGATGCCTGCAGCGCGGTGATGCTTTCGGCGAGTTTGGCGCCGGTCTCGATGATGTACTTAAAGCTCGCGAGATCTTTGCCGTAGAGACCTTCATCCTCAATTCCGTAGAGCGCGATATCGTCCTTCGAACAGATCGTAAAGAACTCCGCCGCGCTCATCAGCCCCTCGCCCATAAAGTGTTCGGCGGTCCTCTTCTTAACATCATCGATCGGGAATGTTTTCAGGAATGAAGTGTCGACATAGCCGGCAGAGCCCTCTTGCGCAACAAAACGCAGGTCGTAATTACTGGCAAGATTTTCAAGGATCTTGACGATCGATCCCTGCGCATCGAAAGAATCGTGCGCGTCCTGGATATGGATGACCGTTTCATTGCCGGTATCTTTGTGGAGTTTTTGCGCGGCGCCGATATCGTAGGGGATCTCGACGGTCTCCAGCCCCTTCTGCGCGATCTTTCCGCTCTCCTTTTGCGCCAACAGAGCGGAGACGCCATCCTGCGCAAAAACGACCTGGTTCCACATAAAAGCTACAACGACGGCAAGGGAGACCGTCTTCATCCATGTCTTATATTGTGAGTGGAAATGTTCTTCTACCATAATAATCATCCTATAAGAATAGCAAATACGATCATGCCGGGAAAAGTAAACACATCGTGAAAGGTTTTTTCACTTTTATTGTATTGACCGAAAAAAAATTTCCTTTGGTGACACCACTACCCCTTTCCCCAATGCTCCCCTCTTTTCGTCTACATTATAAGTATAGCACATAATGTGTTTTTGTCAACGAGAACAAGCTACCTTTTTGAAATTCTAATTTAGTTTTGCTATTACTGATGTTGAGCTATATATTGTGCTCGGCTGGTGCCTTCCTCGGATCCCTTACGCGCAGTGCGGGAGCTGAACCGCCCGACCTTCGGTTCGGACGGTCTTCCATATTGACTTCGTAGTGACTGTCGGCTCGCTCAGGATATGCCGGTTCCTTGCTAGAAATGCGTACCGTTCGCGTGTTCGTCTCGACATCAATACTTTGCCCCTCCCCTATTGGAAGAATATCCTTATCGTCAATAAAGCGTTTACCGTCCCGGTCCTTCGGCAAAAGCAGTGTATCGAGCGAGAGATTATCGGCGCTGGCGCATCTGCCGATGTAAACACCGGTGGGAACGAGTTCATAACGGGTCACGTCGCGATCGGGCAAGGTCCGCGTTATCGGGCGGACCTCAAAGAATGTTACCAACGCCAGGTAGGCCGGTTTTCTCAACCGGCGCAGGAGATTTTCAAGAAAGGTGAATTTTGCATTACCCAGGTAGTTGAAGAGATAATCATCGAGCGCTTTAAGCGCGGGATTAACCGCGCCATCGTTAGACGTATAGCCGGATTTAATGAGCCGGGGTAAGAGCTTATCAAGGTCAATGCCCTGCGCCGTAAGCTCATCGCGGCAGGAGTTGATATTGACACTCCGGGGATCAACCCCTAAGAGCCGCGGCACAGGGCTTATCGTCCTATATCCCTCGAGGCCGATAACCGAATAACGCCCTGATGCCATCTGAAGTTCAAGTTGAGGCACGCCTACTTCGACGAACGCGGTGCCGATCGCGCGCTCGCCGGTACCCCCGATATCGCGGTAGACTTTCGCGAGATAGCTTGCCGCGACAAAGCCCGATCCCTGCGGCGCCGGTACCTGCATCGTTTGCGCGCCAAAACGGTTATCCTGTGAATCTTCATAGATAACTCTTCCCAAGCGCATCTCCCCCGCTAAGAACGTGCCCACCATAGTGCCATCGCTCGTCCGTATCTGCAGATCGTGAAACTTCGCCGATACCGTCTTCCCTGAAAGAACATCGGCTACACCCGTAATATCAGAAACGCCTGAAGGAGTAATCTTTTCGGGTCCGATCCGCGCTCCGATCGCCTGCAGCGATTCGTCCCGGCTGATCAATGCGCGTAACCGCGCCCGGGCGGCGGTAAGCTCACGGAGGATTCCTTCATAATGAATCCGGGCGGCCGGGATGATCTCAGGGGGTTTCTCGTCGAGTACATAGTGCAGAGACGTACCGCTAACCTTCGCCCTGTATTTTATTATCACCGGCTTCGTCCGTTGTTCGATCTGCGGCACTCTTTTTTCCAGCCTATCAAGCCGGGCACGCCTCAGATCCATGACCGCTCTCTCATGGGCGCGGCGCGCGTCGCCATAGGCGATCGTGTTTTCATCGGCCACAATAACAGCCATCTCGGCCCTGAAAGCTGCCGCCTCAAGGAGCTCTATCTGTGCGAGCGCGAACTGATCGCCGATATCCTCCCGGGCAATCAGATACTTCATGCGTTCATTTTCTCTTTCTTGTTCTACGTATAACTTTCGGATGCGCTCTGACTCTTCGTCGGTTTTGATCATCAGCTCAAGCCTCGCCGCCTCTTCTGCGAACACCTTCCCTTTCTTTGCCATAAGAGCAGCATGATCGGCAGCGTACTGAGCTTCTTCGGCCCGGTATCTCTTTTCGGCGTGAGGCATTTCGATCTTTTCATCGGCATTGATCATCGCCGTATAAGCGACCGCATCCTCGTTGCGCGCGCGGGCGAGCGTCTCTTTAAGCCGCGACCGCGCTTCAAGACAAGCGTGTTGCAATTCTTTGAGTCGAGACGAATATACCTCTACCTCGTGGCCGGAAAGCGGCTTCTCTATTGGAATTACGCCGGGCGTGACAAACCGCTGAAACTCGATAAACCCGTTATCTGCATCAGCGATAGCCGGCAAAGAGACGGACATGCCCATCGCGCGATAGACGGCTGTTATCTCCTGTTCCCGCCGCGCGATCTCCCCCAGCGCGGCACCTACCTGAGCACTCAATTCCTCAGACCATTTATCCTTTTTCAATTCGAACATATGCAGATCGCGCACGGCAGTAACGATCCAGCTTTTCGCCGGATCTTCACGCTCTCTGGCATCCATCCACTCCATCAGTTTCCGCAGGGAACCTAGATTTGCCAGCGACTGCGTCACCCGCAGCTCCCAGGTCTCGATCGACGCCGCCATCCTCTCTGAGATCGCGGGGGCAAAGTGGGAACCGTCAAGCGTCATCTGGCTGATCGCCTCGATCTGGACCTGCAAAAGCGCGATCTGGGCGGCATCGGCATCATTCTGCGATGTGGTTTCCTTCTTGAGCGTTTCATACTCTGTTCTGGAAACATACGTACGCTTTCCCTTCTCTCCGGCCGCGATGAGCGCCTCCGTCGCACGTAAACTGCGGGTCCTTACATCTATCTGCACGTGCGCTATAGCGATCTGGGCCTTGTAGGCCAGGACCAGATCCTCTCGCAATCGGCCCAGGGCCGCACTCTTTTTCTGGGGGTCGGCTGCGGAGACCGGATTAACCACCGGCGGAAAGAGCTCCCAGACCGCGTCGATGGTATCCATCTGCGGCTTATACTCAAGAGCCTCGAGAAGAACTTTAAATACGGGCA
This sequence comes from Candidatus Omnitrophota bacterium, assembly GCA_037143495.1. GTDB lineage: Bacteria > Omnitrophota > Gorgyraeia > JABMQH01 > JABMQH01 > JBAWYO01. The sequence goes on from JBAWYO010000075.1 coordinate 5,527, forward strand.
CCGGCAGCCCGGCCATTACCATACTCTCGACGATCCTCGGCATCGCGCGCATCTGAGCAAGCTTTGAAGTCGATATCGCAAGATCGTGGGCGAAATGCTGGATCATCCTGGCCTTCTCAGATGCAAAGCGCGGATTATCGGGGAAAGCCGTAGCGGCGATCGCGGCCCGTCGCGTATCAAGAGCGACCCTGGCCTCCCAATAGGCGATAGCGGCCGGAAAGAAGGCTTCCGGAAACGTTCCGTTGAGCGCATTCATCAGATCGCGCCATCCACCGATCTGCGCGGCGGGATGTTGCGCTCCTGCGCAAAACGCGAGAGCCATAATGACCCTCTCCTGGGCGCGCTCCAGCACCAACCCTTCCTTTGCATCGACCGTGAGCGTGCTGTTTTGATAATCAGTACGGCGATCGCGCCGATAGAGCTCCAGCATATCAGCTCCGGCCTGCGCGTACGCGGTAAGGCCCATATTCGCGCAAGCCTGTTTCTCGCGCAAGCGTATCGTCCGTACATGGACCGCCCGGGAGCCATCTTCGATCGCCGGCCTGGCCGGTAAGACATCGTCAGAAGCACGAACTACTCCATTGAGCATACCCATAGCAGGGAGAATGCTCATTGTTTCTAAGAATGCACGCCGCGTCCACCCGCCGGCAGACCCGTCGGTCTCTTCGACCGCCAGCGGCCGCAATAAAAAGCATGCGGACGCCTCCGCCCAGACGAGCTGGGTCAGCGAGAATAAGACGATAATGATGAGGGCTGTTATTTTTTTTATCATACTGTTTTTGTGGGAGTTTTTTTCAAAAAAATTTTATAAACAAACAGATAAGATGGCAAAAATAAAAAAATTTCCAAAGTCTTTCTTTGGCAGCGAAAAAAAATACACCTCACGAGGCCGATTACAACACCCGACTATCTTCTGCTGCCCACTATAAGCATACCAGCTCGCGCAAATCTTTACAAATATAACTCAGCATCCGGTTCCTGACACACACGGTTATATCGCACTCAATACCTGGTTCCGTTGGGCTGTCTCTTCAGTCCGCGATGCGGGAATCTCGCTCATGGTTAATCTGCTGATCATCTCATGCAATAACGCCCTGGCTCGCGCAACCTGGTCCGCAAAGATCCCGGGCGACTGGTCGCTTGCACCTGTCTCAGTTACGGTAATCAGTGCCGAATCGTCGGGAGCAACTGCGGCCCCGGCCATAAGAGCAGCGCCCATAGCGATCAATCTGCGCGCGGAGGTTTCCACGCTCACCTCGGCTCGCCGGCGAACCGTACCGGTATCATTCGCGAAACTTACCATGACCGCCAACCGGATAGTTGTGTCGGGTCTTACTGTTCTCTCATCGCCGGTTGATATCACCGCCCTGGCGGTAACAATGCCATCGCTGCCGCTATCATAAAAAGCCGTCTGGCCGGCGCGGGAGGAGAGGTCCAATCCTCGCGTCAGGCGGGCATAGGCCTGCTCCATCTCATCTGCCTCATCCAGGACATAGCGGACATGCAAGACCGGAAGCGGCGACGGCGCTATCCTGATATTTCTCCACTCGCCCCCCACCCTCACCTGGGCGATAAAATCATCGCCGGCCTCGGTAGCGACCTCAACGACGCGCGCTTCCAGGGACCGCTCTCTGCACATCCTGCAAAACTCCAGCGTCAGGCCGAAACTATCCATGACCCGGCGCCCCTGCAGATCCAGGCGGGCACCCTCTCCCACGACGATCTGAGCGCCGGGGGCCGTCAGCGCTTCGTGGAACGCCGACCTGTTCGACTCGATCTCGCTTCTCAGCGTCGAATTCTGGAGCACGATATCAAGGTTCCGTTCCTCTTCCTCCCTGTTGGCGCTTTGATTGA
>JBAWYO010000076.1:0-7318 GCA_037143495.1 Candidatus Omnitrophota bacterium
AACTTGCCCCCGATGATCCAGAAGCGCACTATGCTCTGGGTTTGAGTTACGCGTACCTCGACAAAAAAGCGATGGCCTACCGTGAATTCACGAAGGTCATCGCGCTCGTTCCCGAGAAACCGATAGCCCGTAACGCAAAAGAAGCGATCGCGTCGCTTCAGAAGTTCTCAAGCATCAAAAGCCTGCCGTACCAGCCGCTGGACAATTAAAAAAGGCCATCCTCGTTCTCGATGACCTTAATGCGATGGTTCTCCAGATTATGCTCAAACTCTGATTTGTTATACTGGTGACTTCTGGCAAAACTGACCAGCTTTTCCGCAAGCCCCGGATCGATCTTCTCGAAACGGATGCCGGCGCAATAGAGCGATTCCCAGTGACTCGACCCTTTGCTGCACCAGCGTACCGTTGACTCTGCCTTGAACTTACCGCCGCCATCGGGCAGGTCTACTTCGATGATCAGCTTGCGGTCAACCGGCAACGGCCTGTCGAGCGGCAGACACATACCGCTCTGACTGATATCTTTCGAAAAACAATAACCGCTTTCTTTACCATCGATCCCCTGATAGCGCACTTCCACGAGACAGACGAACCGCTCATACTCTCTTTTGTTCTCCATCGCTGCGTCTCCGATCGTTGTCTATCCCCTACTAGTATATCTGACATTGATAAAAAAGTCAATAAAACATAGCTACCTTTTTACTATCTAACAAAATCCTTTCTTCTTCAAGAAATCAGCATCGAGTTCGCGGCGTGGGACTCCTGCTCGTCGCGCGTTGAGAATATATTTTCCTATAATATCATACTCTACATTCACCAGCTCCCCTTTTTTGATCCCGGATAATGTTGTTGAGTGAAGCGTCTGGGGGATCAGGTGAACATCGAATGATGTGCTGCTGACCCCGGCAATCGTCAGACTGACGCCATTTACCGCTATCGAGCCCTTCTCGACCACCAAAGCTATATCGTCGGCCGGCACCGTGACCGTAAGACATATACTGCCACCCGCGCCCCTTCTATCTGCTACAATAACCGTGCGATCGATGTGTCCGGTGACAAAATGTCCGCCCAGGCGGCCGTCTGCCTTAAGCGCCCGCTCAAGATTTACGGTATCCAACCGTTTAAGCGAATTAAGATTGGAGCGCGAAAGCGTCTCCGCGATCGCGTCAAAAGATGCGCATACCCCCTGAAGCCCGGTAATGGTAAGACACACACCGTTGATGGCGACGCTGTCCCCTATCTTCTGATCCGCGAAAATATCGGACTCTATCACAAAAACTTTTCGCTCTCCGTCGCGCTCAATGCGGGTTATAGCCGCGACAGCTTCTATAAGACCGGTGAACATGCTGGATACCCCTCTACAAGCACGTCAGCGCCAGACCTTCGTATACGCATATTGCGCAACGCAAGGGCGCTGGCGACCATTTCAGCTCCGTGCCCTTCGGCTGAGGTGATCGCGTCTCTGCCGCCGATCACCTTCGGAGCGATGAAGATCATAAACTTATCGACCAGCCGGTTATCAACAAGGCTGCCGATCATTTCGCCGCCGCCCTCGACGAGGACCGACGTGATCTGGCGGCTTCCCAGTTCGCGCATGAGCTTTTGTAAGTCGATCATCCCATGCTTAACGAGCGAAAACCGAAGGACTTCGCACTTCGCGCTCATCAACGCCTGCATCTTCCTGCGCGACGCTTCAGGCGACGTCACGATCAGTACCGCAGCCGGCGACGCATCGCTAAAAATCCTGGCTTTCGGCGATATCCGCAGATCTTTATCGACAACGACTTTTATCGGTTGCTGATGCTGTGGCTGGCTGCCGGTGGCGGGTAACCGTCGCCCCGTCCGGATCCTGCTGGTCAACAAAGGGTTGTCATGAATAATCGTTCCGGCTCCGACCATGATCGCATCAGTTTGCGCGCGCATTTCATGGACGCGGGCTCGTGAGACCTCAGACGAGATCCAGCGGGAATCGCCCGTCCGGGTGGCTATTTTTCCATCCAGGCTCTGTGCCGCTTTCACCGTGACGAAGGGGGTTGACGTCGTGATGAATTTAACGAATACCTCATTAATCCGCCGCGCTTCTTCCTCCCGGATACCGACCACGCAAGGGATACCGGCCCGCGCCAGGCGCTTAACTCCCCTGCCGTTATTAAGCGGATTAGGATCCTTCATCGCGATAACGACGCGGATAATTCCGCTCTTGATGAGTGTTCGCGTACACGGAGGCGTGCGGCCGTAATGGTCGCAGGGTTCCAACGTAACATAGAGCGTCGCACGTCGCGCCCGATCTCCCGCTTGTTTTAAAGCAGCGATCTCAGCGTGGTCGTCTCCCGCGCGCCGGTGATATCCCTCGGCGATGATCCGGCCGTTCTTGACGATAACGGCGCCGACCACCGGATTGGGACTCGTTGAACCCCTGCCACGCAGCGCCAACGCGAGAGCGCGCCGCATAAAAAAATCATCATCAGCCGCGTTCATGCTGTAAGGCCTCCACAAACTCATACGGAACTCGGACTGAACCCATGAGGACCCGCCCTTTCCCGAGTCCGTGACAATCGGACCCTCCGGTCATGAGCAGGTTATTAACCCTCGCCAGGGCCTCATAATGGCGGACCCGCGCATCGGGATGGTCGGTATGGTATACTTCGATGCCGCGCAGACCGGCCTCTATATACGAAGGAATAAATTCATCATGCCGGATGATGCCCGGATGCGCCAGCACGGGAACCCCTTTGGCCTTCAGGATCATGCCGATCGCTTCTTCCGGACTTAGATTGATTTTGGTAACATAACACGACTTGCCGTGCCCGATATATTTGCGGAACGCCTCATCAACGGTGGCGACATATTTTTTCTTATGCAGAACGCGCGCCAGGTGGAGCCGTCCGACCGACCCGGGCCCTCCGAACTCAATAACCTCCTGCGCGGTAATATCAAATCCAAGCTTATTGAGCTTTCCTGCCATTTCACTGATACGGGTTATGCGATGATCACAGATCGAACGCAGCCGCTCTTTGAAACGGTTGTCGGTCCAATCGACAAAAAATCCGAGCATATGGATCTCAATGCCGGATTTTTCCGCGGTAAGCTCGACGCCGGGCACGATCTCAACCCCCCGGGACGCGGCCGCTTCGATCGCCCCGGGAATACCGTCGAGAATGTCATGGTCGCAGATCGCGACGGCCGAGAGACCAACGGAAGCGGCGTGCTCAACGACCTCGCGGGGCGAAAATGTTCCATCTGAAAAATGGGTGTGTACATGCAGATCGGCCGTTTTACCGGTACCGTTCATTGTCCGGTCGCGGGAGAAGTTCGCTCATCAGGTTGCAAGCGGGGCCTGATCTTATTGATACGGTCAAGGATCCCGTTGACGAACTTGCCGGAGTCCTGATCCCCGAATTTTTTAGCTATGTCGATCGCTTCATTGATAGCAACCTTGGGGGGTATATCCGTACGGTGGATAAGCTCATACGTCGCCATCCGGAGGATATTCCGGTCGACCACCGCCATCCTGGTCAGCTCCCAGTTTTCGGCAGCCTGGGTGATCAGCGTATCAAGCTCATGGCGATTCTGGCAGATCCCGCGCACCAGGCTCGCGGCAAACTCGACGACCGCGTCCTCGATCTCCTCTTCGTGGGTCTTCCAGAAATCTTCCAGGCAATCCTGCGCGCTCCCCCGGGTGATATCAACCTGGTAGAGAATCTGCAGCGCGATCTCGCGGGCCTTCGTCCTTTTTCTCATCAGATCTTGCCGTACAGATCGGCCAACTCGATCGCGGCGAGCGCCGCGTCCCGGCCCTTATTCCCGTCTTTGGTGCCGGCCCGCTCGATCGATTGTTCGAGCGTATCTGCGGTAATAACGCCGAAAATACACGGCACCCCGGAATCCATCGCCACTTTCGCGATACCTTTTGCCGTCTCACTCGCGATATAATCAAAATGAGGCGTCGCGCCCCGTATGATCGTCCCCAGGCAGATAACCGCGTTATATTTCTTCCCCGCGGCCAACTTCTGAGCGATATACGGGATCTCGAAAGCTCCCGGTACCCAGACAACGTCAATATCGGTCTCCGCGGCGCCGTGGCGCACCAGCGTGTCACCCGCGCCGGCAAGAAGCTGCGCCGTGATGAACTCATTAAACCGCGATGCGACGATAGCGAATTTCTTACCTTTGGCGCTTAGTTCTGCTTTAATGACTTTCATTTACAGTTCTCCTCCCCGGCCCAGGACCGGAACTTTATTATCTTCCAGGGCCGATTCAAAATCACTCTTCACCCAACGATGACGCTTGGCATAATGGACCAGCTGCTCGCGATTTTCCGGATCTATTTCGGTATACTCGAGACCGAGACTGTAGCGGCTCCTCCAGTGCTCGAAATTCCTCTTGACCCAGGCTACTTTAACCGTCGCGGGAATAACCCACTGGTTAAGCTGATCGAGCGTTATCTCGAGATCCATGGTCGCTCCCCGGGGGATCGCCCGCTCGGTCGGAATACCGAGGCCGCCATGGCTGAAATCCTTGGAGAGCGAATAGCCGAGAACCTGCCCCTCGTCGGATTCCATCGCATATTTTACCCTCACCAGAGTGTCGATACGTTCGAATCTGCGCCGGTCCCTGCTCATAGATCCTCCTCGTGTCAGATTTTAAGATAGTGCCCGAGCTTCTCTTTTTTTATCTTCAAATACCGCTTATTGTTTTTTGTCGGACCGATTTCCAGCGGGACACGCTCGATGATATCAAGCCCGTATCCGGAGAGCCCGATCACTTTATGCGGGTTGTTGGTCAGGAGCCTGATCTTCTTCAACCCCAGATCAACGAGTATCTGCGCGCCGATTCCATACTCGCGCAGGTCGGCTTTAAAGCCGAGCGCCTCATTCGCCTCGACAGTGTCAAGGCCGGTATCCTGGAGCGCATAAGCTTTCAGCTTGTTGACGAGCCCTATACCCCGCCCTTCCTGACGCATATAGAGAACCACACCCGAACCTTCGCGCTGGATGATCGCCATCGCCTTGCCCAGCTGTTCCCCGCAATCGCACCGCAATGACCCCAGCACATCGCCGGTGAAACACTCTGAATGGACGCGAACCAAGGTCGCTTTGCGCGAAAGCTCGCCCTTGACCAGGGCGATATGATATTCTTTATCAACTTTAGAACCGTAGAGAATAAGATGAAATTCCCCGTACGTGGTCGGTAGGTTCGTTTCGGTCAGACGCACAATAAGCCGTTCGGTCCTGCGCCGGTATTCGATCAGGGCGGCTATCGTACAGATCTTCAAGCGGTGTTTCTTGGCGAAATCTACGAGCGCGCGGGTGCGGGCCATGGTCCCGTCGGCATTCATGATCTCGCAGATCGCTCCGGCGGCGGCAAGTCCCGCCAGGCGGGCCAGATCAACGCACGCCTCAGTGTGGCCGGCCCTGACCAGGACTCCGCCTTCCTGCGCGCGCAACGGAAAAACATGGCCGGGCTTGACCAGGTCCTGGGCGCGGGTCGACGGATCGGCAAGCATCCGTATCGTGTGCGCGCGGTCCTGCGCCGAAATACCCGTGCTGACCCCCTGGTGAGCATCGACAGAGATCGCCCACGCCGTCTTGAACGGATCACGGGTCGAAGCCGCCAGCGGATAGAGTTCAAGCCGGTCCAGCATCCCTGCTTCCATCGGAACGCAGATCAGCCCCCGGCCGTGCGTTGCCATGAAATTAATATGCTCCGGCGTCACCGACGAAGCGGCAACGATCAGATCGCCCTCGTTCTCCCGGTCTTCATCATCGATAACGATGATCATCTTACCCCGGCGGATATCAGCGATCGCGTCTTCTATGCGGGCAAATTCCATAAACCTCCTAAAAAAATAAACCCCGAAATTATTTTTTCGGGGCTGCGGTCGACACGCTACCTCTGACCGTCTTCTTCCTTCCGGACTTTTCCCTCGGGCGCCGCCGCCGCGCGCCAACTCCGCGATGATCGCACCCCAGGGGCACCGTCGGTACCGGAATTTCACCGGTTCAAGCCTGTATGTCAGGCTTAGCGGACTCTCCCGGACCATCGCGCCACCGGTCCGGAACCGCCGATCGAGGAATCTCACCTCACCCCGAAGACGTTGATACTATAGCAATGAACGAGGGCGCTGTCAATAAAAATTGCGCCCCAGAAGCCCCTTATCCTTCCAGCATAAGCCGGTTAAACTCTTCTTTATCGTTACTACGCTGCCGCGCCTCTTCGACGCTGATAACCCCCTGCCGGGAAAGTTCAAGCAGTGAATGATTCATTGATCTCATACCGAACCGCGCTCCCATCTGGATAAAGGGGCGAATATGAGACAGGCGGTTCTCTTTGATCAAGTTGCGGACAGGATCGGTGCAGTTGAGAATCTCACAGGCCAGAACTCTGCCGCGACCGTCTTTACGCGGGATCAGCTGCTGGGTAATAACACCGCGCAGCGCCGATCCGATCTTTATCCGTGCCTCATGCTGATGGGAGACCGGGAACATATCAACGATCCTGCTGATCGCGTTGACCGTGTCACGGGTGTGCAACGTACTGAAGATCAGATGACCGGTCTCCGCAAGCGTAACGACCGCCTGCATCGTCTCAGCGTCTCTCATTTCGCCGACAAGAATGATATTCGGGTCCTGCCTGAGAACGCTGCGCAGGGCTTCGGCGTACGAGAGCGTATCCCGGCCGAGCTCACGCTGGCGGATGAGGCTCTTCTTAGACTCAAAAACATATTCGATAGGATCTTCGATCGTAATGATATTGGATGCTCTTTTAAGATTCATGTATTCGATAGCAGCGGCCAGGGTCGTCGATTTGCCCGATCCTGCGGGACCGGTGATCAGCACCAGGCCGTTCTGGTAGGATATAAATTCTTTAATGATATCAGGCGCTCCCAGCTCTTCAAGCGACGGGATCACGAGCGGTAAAAGACGGATGCTGACGGCGAGAGAATCCTGCTGCCAGTGAAAATTTATCCGATATCTGCCCAGCCCTGAGAGCTCAAAGGAACGGTCAAGGCTCTTAAGCTCTTCCAGGCAACGGCGCTCCTCACCCGAGAGGAACTCATACACCATACCCCTGATCTCATCACCCGAAAGACGACGATCACTGATCGCCGTAATATCGCCGTTGATCCGCGCCTGAGCCGGCGAACCGGCAAGGAGATGGAGATCGCTGGCATGCAGATCGACCATCGCTGCCAGAAGGCTCCTCAGATCAACGAGCATAAGTCGCTCAAGGGAATCTGCGACCCTCAGCGGCAGTGTTTGCTCAGCGCTGGTATCATGCAAAAACCCTGCCAAAAATGACAGCAGGGTCGGTTCTTCAA
>JBAWYO010000077.1:0-7196 GCA_037143495.1 Candidatus Omnitrophota bacterium
CAATGCATCCGTCTGTTGATCGTACCCATAGGGGCACTGCGCGGCGAGCGTAAATGTAAAGCCGGATATTCCGCCTATAACATGATTGATCCTCGGCTGAGATCCACCTGGGTTGAGATGAAGATATAGATGCCTGACCCCTCCCGCCGCCAGGGTCTCGATCGCGTCGGGCGAACACACGATCGCCGAAAGCGCGTTATATATCACCAGCGGATCGGGCACCGAGAAGAGTATATCGAGATCGCCCCGGACCGGTACCGGAGCAGGCCCGATCTTCTGCATATCGCATTGAACGAGAACTGCTTTCTTATACGCCGCGCCGTCTCGGGCCTGCTGATGCGCCACGACCAACCGGTCAAGGCTTCGATAAAGAGGCGTGCTCTCGACCGCTGGATTGCGGTGCTGCATCTGTTCCTGAATGGCCTCTATACCTTTGACGGTGCATGACGCTTCCCATCCCGGTTGCGCGTACTCGCCCAAATACCCGCGTACAAATTCAACTCCCATATCGATACCGACAGCCCTCAAATCCGCCAGTGCGGTGGAAAAAAACCCTTCGCAACTGCTTACAAACTGTATTACTTCATTGAGCCGGTATGCTATCTCCTGCCTGCGTGTCGGTCCTTCCAGCAGCGTCGAGTATTCAAGATCGCTTAAGCGCGTACCACCAAAGGGCTTGCTGACCGTATTGCTCAGGCCATAGGTATTCTGTATAATCCCGGCATCCTGGGCGCGCCGGTACGAGCGCCCCGCCTGACGGACGAACTCACAAACCAGCTCCCGATTACCCGACGCTTTTATCCCGTTGTACCAATAGAGAAACCTGTCAAAGTCAAGACGCTCAAGCCGCCCGGTCATCTCAGAGAACGCATGCGCAAAGCTCATCTCACCTTCGTCCTCTATACCCAAGATGGGAACCGCGAGCGTATTGCCCTGATATTGCATGGCAGACGTGTGCATAGCTTCGCCGAGAGCGCACGCGGTAGGTGCGTCATTTCTCATTCCTCGATCGTGCGCCCCAAATTCGCTGTCGGCGGTTTCTCTGGTCATTGCGTTCGTCGGTTTAAGCGGCGGTTTCACCTGCCTAACCATCAGCCCTTCTCCGTTAAACGTAAAAATCAACGGGTTGAGGGGACGCGCGGTAAAAGGCTCGAGAGGATCATCGGCGTTGAAACAGGTGCCCTTAAGCTTGATCAGCCGCACCGCGCGACCGAAGAGAACGAACGGATGGCCTAGGATCCGCTCGACATTAATATAGACGCTGCGCCCCTCATGGAGGTCATAATCAAGTCCGGGAACGAGTTCCCTGAAATTGGTCGTTACGACCCGCTGTATCTGGCGCACCAAGGCCTCCGGCATCTCGCTATCGTCGGGAAATAAGAGCTCTGCGGACTTCCTGCCGGGGATCGTCTGCAGGAGCGGCAGGAGTGTGCGCCCGAGCGCGGCGTCACAGAGCCCGCCGACATGTGCGCGAAATTCGGCATAGCGCCCATCGGTCCGGGTCTGCTCAAGATATGCCGGTTGATCGCTGATATCAAGCGGTCGATAGTTTGCCAATATAAAGTAAAGAAGATCGAGTGTTCCGCCCCCGGTCAAAAGCCGGGCCGTTTCCTCAACGCCGAACGTATGCACGATCATTGTCGCCGTTACGGTGGCAGTCGCCGGATCGCTGAGACCGCCGCAACAGCAACGCAGCAAGCGCAGCGTCTCGGCGGTATTGCCGGCGTCATACTGGCGACGGGCATCCAGCAAGCCCCGCAGACGATTTTTTTTGTCGGAAAGGCTTTCGCATACGCGTAACTCACCTGGCGTCAAGGCGCCGAACATATAGGCTTTGTTCGATTTCTCACCGGGTATTCCGGCATACTGAACCGCTTTCAGCCAGAGCGCCTGCGCGGGGGATATGGTCAGCGCAAGCTGGTTATACAACTGGTAACGAGAGAGCTCCGTCAATGTAGCCGCATCACGGACGCCAAGCAGAGCAGCGCATGCTTCATTAAGCCTGCCGTCTTCGAACCGGTCATTCATCCGGTAATAAGTCACCCGCGCCCAGAGTTCTGAGATCCCCTGCGCCAACTCTTCATCACGGTAACCACGCGCAGCAACCGTGTCGTCCAGCGCTTCGACCGCCTCATCGAATAGGTTCGGGTGAGACCGAGCGTATCGGATCGCCAACAGGGCCATTTCATTCGTCGTACACGCATGCGACACGCAGAGAAGATCGGCGAGATCGTCATCGGCGATCTTATGCCTGGCCAATACAGTGGAGAGAGCGAGACAGCCGTTGCGGTCCAGGCGTTCCCGGGCGGCGTATTCCATCGCGAAGATCAGCTGACAGAGCGGGGCGAAGACCGCTTGACCGGGCTCGTGTTCTTCGAGGATCTGGTCGAGCTCGGCGGTATCGCAGAGATGGTCGAGAAATTCTTCTTTTTTCTCGTCTTTGCTCTGCAGGATAAGGTCATACGCGCGTCTCATGAGACGTCCGGCCTGGTCCGCCGCCGATGTACCGGGAACTAATCCGATCGAAAGGACGTTCTGCGACAAGCTATAGGAGATCTTCGGCTTGTGAACGCCCGCTCCAAGAACGGAGAACTCGACGCGCGCGACACCAGCCCGCGCCAGATACCGGCATGCCGCCCGCTCGGCTATGACCGATCGGGCTATGCGGAAATACTCATCCGCCGTTACGCCGGCGACCGCGATCTCGACCCCGGATACCCGGAAAGGTTCGCGCGCGATATCTGCCCGCAGGAGATCGAGGACAGGATCCCGCAGCGTCTCCATATCCAGCGGGGACTCATAAGCGAGCTTCCGGTGGAACTGTTCTATCCGGTCAGCGTCGGTAAAGCCGGCCTGTTGATCGGAAAAACAACCGCCCACCAGCGCTTTCATGATCTCGGACCCGCAAAACTGCTCACAAGAGAAGAGAAAGTTCCCCGCTTGGAGATTCATCCTCGTTGAACCGACCGCTTTGATGATGTCGCCGACCTTGTATCCCAGCCGCCGCTCAGGCGTAATCTCCCCGCGGCCGCCCCAATTATCGCCGAAATCATGGAACGTGATCGCGCGCCCGAGCGACACGTTATCGCCGTGAGGCTGGCCGTGGGCACGCATCTTCCTGACCGTATCGCCATACCCCCAATAAGCAAGCTCGAAATTTTTCTTAAGAATTCTGCGGATATCCGAGACGCGGGGAACCACATCGGACAACGTGCGAGATATGCGGTCAATAGATATGAGTTTTGTCAAGTCATTGACGGTTTCGATGTGGGTGATACCGGCCGCGTGCAGATCGCGTACCGTCGCTTTAAGGACATTATCGACCAGCCGGTCATTATCCTCATCGGTCAAGCCCAAAATATCAGCGCCCATCGATAATCCGCCGAAATCCGCCGGATCAAATTCGATGAACCCGCAGGCGGCGACGTCGTTGCCCTCATGCCAAAACCGGTCATCGGTCTCGACAAGCTCCTGCTTCGCGTTATCCAGGAGTTCGGGCCCCTGAAACCGCATATGGAGCGGCAAAAGATGGGAAGTGCCTCCCTGATCAAAGTAGAAAAAGACATCGGGTAAATCATGGTCCTGCGCACCGGTATATTGCTCCCTTCGCGGTGGACCCGCGGGTCCTTTCTCTTCGGGGCGATAGCAAACGGCTTTTATCTGGAGCGCGCGGATCACGACCTGCCCGCCTGCTCGATCGATCACCAGCGGCTTCGGCAACCGTATGACCGCCGAGCGCCGTCCTGAAACAAGATCAGGAGAGAAATCCTGCCATGAGGCGATGCGCAAAATACGCGTGATCGTCTCTTGAGGCAGGCGGCACCCTATCCCGGCAGTAAGACGAAGGGTAATATTAAACAACCCGCAGTTAGCCTTCCCTTCCCACCCGATCTCGGGACCCATCTTTACCGAATGGCCGTAACCCGTCCGCGCTCCGCGCAGTAAAAGCTGGCCTGAGCGCATATCGTGACGGTTTCTCTCGCGCCGCGCGATCGGCCGCAGGACGGAGAAGGCCGCCGGATTAGCTGCGCCTCTCCCTACACCCCGACGCTCAGGAGATTCCGATGTTTGGTCAAGAGCCTGAAGAATATGTACGATTGCGTCCCATCCGTCGCTCACTCTATTCTCATAGGGTACAGTTATATTACCTACACCGCCGCTACCGCGGACAGAGACCACCGGGATCCCCTTACGCTGCGCGATCTCATACTCAAGAGATGTCCAGGGGCCACCCTGAAAAATGATCACAGCGTCGGCCAGCTGTGTTAAGAACCACGTCTCATCTCCCCAGTCTTCACCCACAACGATTATCTCGTCGCTGGCGACCTGTTTATATAATCCTACGCGCGGCATAACACTGATTACCGACAGCCCCATTCTTCGAGCGTCCGCCGTCGAGAACGAGGGGACCCCCTCATTAAACCCCCCGTTAAGCACCACCGAATCCTCGTTGGATAACGCTAATTTTTCCACCGCCCGTCTCACCGCATTTTTTATCTCTACGCCATTTTTCCCCAGGGTTCTTGTCGAACCGAGAAAAGCTACTATGGGGCCCTTATGCTGTGCCTTGATTCTCTCCCGCGCTTCCCGGGCCCTTTGAATCATGGCGCTATTCTGCGGTCCCGTCCTATCCCATTTTGTCACGAACGCCGCGCACTGTTCATACCTGAAGAGGTCATACGAACCGCCTGACAGATCCCGTTCGCCTACCAAAGAATCAGGAACAAATACGACGCTCTGCCAATTCCTATCCCAAAAAGCGATCTGCACGATACCCGCCGGATCACTCACAAACCCCCAGCACCGTCCGTCATCCACCGTCAGATGGTCAAGGCTGAGATTATTGAGGCGTTCATTCAAGGCCGCTATCTCCGCCGGCGTATTGGCGGTTCCATGTCCACGTTTAAATGTATCGTAAAATGAAAGAATGATATCTATGACGCCTCCGATCCTCAGTCTATCCATCCCGTCAATAGCTAACCGATCGAGCAATCCCGCCGTAACATTCTCATCGTCACGCGGAAGGATCGGAGCTTCGGGCATGTCCAGCCTCGGCGATCGAACGTCAGCATGAATTGAACTGAGCGCTGAATACTGGGGACGATCGACGCCTGTCCGCTCCACGATAGGTCTGAACGATACGGGCACGATCATTGCGGGGTCCATCCCCGCCGCAAGAGCCTGCATCTTTGCGGCCGTATATTGACTCATGGGCACGCTCCCGGCTACGTGGTAGAGGCCACGCGCGTCCTGCCCTATCAGCCTCAAGAGAACCTCGGTTAATCCCGCTATATGCGTAGGAGCCGTTGTTGTATCAGCCGGTATCTGGACGGTTCCATATCTTTGCAGCGTATTCTTGTATATCCTCGTCAGCGTCTGATCATCACCCACAACGTAGGGGATCCTCGCCACTACCCAGTTCCCTGCCTCTCCCATCACTTCCCTGATAGCGATCTCGGCCTCTTGTTTGGTCCTGCCGTAGTGATTGACGGGATTTGGGATATCCTCTTCGGTATAGGGAGCGCCTTTGGTACCGTCAAATACATGATTGGTGGACAAGAAGATTAGTTTGACATTATATCTCTTGCAAGCCTCAGCTATGTTCCTCGTGCCTTCTACATTTATCCTGGTCGCGCGAGCCGGCTCTTTCTCTGATGCTGCCGTCAGCAGAGCAGCGCAATGGATCACAACTCCCGGCTTCGTCTCTCGAATGAGATCGAGTACCGCCTGCCTGTCGGTAACATCAAGATTCCTCCACCTCTCTTCGTTTGTTCTTTCCGGCCTATTACTGCTCCAGGTGCCATATAGATCGACCCCGCACCCCGACATCCGCCTGAACATACCATTCCCGACCGACCCCGACGCCCCGGTTATGAGGATAGGCCCGCGCATATTGGCCCGGAGCGGCAGAACATAATTAAGCTCTACCCAATCAAGAAACCTCTCACCGGAACGTGCGTATTCATCTCTCAGCCATGAAAAAAAAGGATCCACCAGAACGTCATACCTGACATGATCGCTGTCAGTAGGTCGCAGCCTGCTGAGCACCTGCTGACGCTTGGCGCTCTCCCATATATCCCGGAGCGATTGGACCCGCCTATCCCCGATCGCCAGACTCTCGTCGAATGCCGCGTAGGTTTGCGGATACAGCTTCCCGTCGGGCCGCATCCAGACGGTCGAATATTCCATGAACGACGTGCCGCGGACACCTTTATTTTGTGTCAGCTGCTCTTCGGTCTCGGCGACCGTGACCCTGAACCCCTTCGCCTGATGGCGGGCGCCTATCTCGGTCAGCTCTTTCAATAACGCCGGTATCCTGTTCGCTTCAATAACCTGATCCCCGGGTACAGGAAACTTAAATTGCACGATGTCAACGCCCATACCTTTCATGGCGATCACAAATTCTTCCATCTCCCCGATATTTTCAGGCTGTACCAGAAAGCTCGCCAAGATCGTTACATTAGACCCGGAGCGTTTCTTCTGCGCACAAAGCGCTCTCATGTTGGGCATGATCTTACCGCTGAGCGCGCTTCCAGAGCCAGGCGATAAGATGTTAAAGGTCTGGTCATGTATGGCATCTATAGAAACCCTGACGATACTGCCACGTCCCGCCCGCAGGAGTACATCCCGAACCCTTCTGGTCAGGCAAATACCATTAGTGTACAACTCAAGATCCATGCTATGTTCTATCGCTCTTTCCATAGCCTCGACCGTATGCCGGTTAAGCAAAGGCTCTCCGAGACCAGAGAACCATATTCTCTTGGCTCCGTACGCATGCAACTGATCGACGGTTGTAAGCATCGTAGCCCTGTCCAGCCTTCTCCCCTGGCCAAGAACGTTCCTGAAAAAACATCTCTTGCATTGTTTATTACAAGCATCGGTAGGCTCTATCTCACCATAAATAGGAGGCATGACCTTACCGGCGATAGTCCCGCGCAAAAAATCCCAATGCTGTAGCAGCAGATCACGCTCGTACTCATATGCGTCATCGCCCCTGCTAAGAAATCTATGCATCTGATTTCTCAGCCGCTGATCATCATCCATAACTAAGAGTCGTGTGCTTTCGGCATCTGCTTCGATAATGGATAACGGCCTCAAGGCAGGGGAATTCCCTTTCGCGTACGCGCCGTTCGTCATTGGCGTAGACGCGAGGGCGAATATAAAAAACAATATTGAAAACTTTCTCTGTCTCATAA
>JBAWYO010000078.1:0-7193 GCA_037143495.1 Candidatus Omnitrophota bacterium
ACCTTCTTCCGTTAACCTACCCCTTCAGGTTCTCGAACATCTCTTCGTGGCCTATCTCCTCGCCCATGATATGCGTCACAAGCTGGTATGTATCGTGGTCTTTACCGAAGGTCTTCTTCGCGAGTTTATTATAGACCGATATCGCGCCCGCCTCAGCGTCAGTCACGATCTTTATGATCTCGTCGTAATCACTAAGATCTTTCATGACCCCCGGATACGGCGCGTTCGCGCCATTCTCAAGCTTCCCGATACGATTTGTCGGAAGGCCGCCAAGCTCGATAATACGTTCCGCAAGCTCCGTCGCGTGTTCAAGCTCGTCTTTCGCGATCTTGTTAAGAAATTCGGCCATATCTTCGAACCCTTTGCCTTCAACCGCCTGCGCCATATACCACCACGCATAGAAGGCGAGCCATTCATCGCAATATGCTTTATTGAGATCCTCAATCAAATCCTTTACATTAAGATCAACTATTTCTCTCGCTTTTTTACCCATGAAAAATCCTCCCCAGATAGTCGTTGGTGCTTGCGCTAAGCTTCGGCGCGTTTTAACTCAGTATGATCGCCGTTACCGGACATTCATCGGTCGCCTTCTGACATGATCCTTCGACCTCTTTCGGAGCAACCGCCGCGATCGTAACAGCTTTGTCACCTTCCATCTTAAAAACCTCCGGGCAGGTCGCTACACAGAGGGAACAACCGATACAAGCATCAGCGTCAACCTTTACGTTCATTTTCTTCTCCTTTGTTGGAAACGTTTATACTTTTCCCGCTATCTTCCCGGCAAACTCTTTGCCCAGATCATAGCACCTTGTAAGCTCATTGGCATCCGGTACATATTTTATGGCGATGCCCGGGAAAGCGATCTCGATCCCCGCCTCTTTTATGATCCGCTCGATCGAAGGAACCGCTCCGCCCGCCCACCCGTGCGAGCCGAATGCCGCGGCGATCCTGCCGCGCGGCTTCAGCCCTTTTAAGAAATCAAGAAATCCCGCCATCGTCGGCAAAAGATCATTGTCGTGAGTCGATGACCCAAGAAGAATACCTTTCGATTCGAAGATCTCTGTCACGAGTTCGGTGCGGTCTGTCAGCGCAATATCAAAAACCTTGACACTGACACCCGCGTCCGCGATACCGTCCGCGATACGCCGCGCCATCTTCGCGGTCGTTCCCCACATCGTTTCATACGCGACGACGATCTTCGGCTGCACCGGATTCTGCGCCCAGCCGGTATACGCGTTGACGATCTTCGCCGGGTCCCGGCGCCAGATGAGGCCGTGACTCGGGGCGATCATCCCCAGCGATATGCCCATCTTGCTTATATCCTGAAGCTTCTTCAGGATGATCGGGCTCAACGGCCACAGAATATTCGCGTAATACTTGAGCGCCTCGTCCATCAGCACGCACGGGTCGACCTCGTCGTCGAATCTTTCGCTCGTGGCCAGATGCTGCCCGAACGCGTCATTCGAAAAGAGCAGTTTTTCCTCGGGACAATAGGTGAGCATGCTGTCGGGCCAGTGTATCATCGGCGCTTCAACGAACGTAAGCGTACGGCGTCCCAGCTTGAGCGTATCGCCGGTCTTGACCGTGGTAAAATCCCAGTCTCCATAATAATGCTTATAGAGCCCTTCTTTACACTTTTGGGTCCCGTACACCTTCGCGCGAGGACAAAGCTTCATCAGGGCCGGCAGCGCTCCCGAATGATCGGTTTCGACATGATTCGCGATAATATAATCGATCTTCCCGACCGGGACGATCTGCTCGATGTTCGCGATCAACTCCTGCGAGAACGGGCCATAGACCGTATCTACAAGCGTGATCTTTTCGTCAATGATCAGATAGGCGTTATAGGTCGTCCCGCGCTTCGTCGTATAGGTACGGCCGTGGAACGTCCGCATATCCCAATCGATGACGCCGACGGAATAGATCTCCGGCGCGATCTTCGTGATACCCATGGTAAAGCCTCCCCGTATAATAAACCAACTGCTCTCTCAATAGCCCTGAAAATTCTCAGTGATAATGCTCTTGTCCGACAGGGCGAGCTCAACGGCCAGCATCTTCTTCATTGCCGCGACCATCGCCGGCGGTCCGCAGAGATAAAATTTCCTCTCGAGATAATCAGGGACCTGCTCTCTGACGGCCTGCGCGTCGATAAACCCGAGACGGCAGGCAAACCCCTCGCTCGGCTCGCAGAGCACGTGCACCATAGCGAGCTGCCCATAGCTCTTGCGCATCAGCTCAAAATCATCGCGAAACGCGATATCATCGACCGTGCGGTTCGAATAGATGAGCGCTATGTCGGTGCCGGTATTTTTATCAACAATGTATTTGCACATCGACCGGATCGGCGTGATCCCTATACCGCCCGAAATAAACGCTATCTTGGCGCGCAGATCCGGCAGATTGTCCTCGAGCGTGAATTTGCCGAACGGATACTGGATCTGCAGCTGATCGCCCGGTTTAAGCGCGCGTAACCTTTCGGAAAAATCGCTTCCGGTGAGCTTCTTCGTAAATTCCAGATACCCTGTTTCCGTCGGCGCGTTCGATATCGAGAGCCACCGCTTGCACGGCTCCCCGCCCTTGAACATCACGCAGAGGAACTGCCCCGCCCGGAAACTCGTATCGGGTCCCGCATCCACGCGCACACTGAGCACGTTACGCGTGCGCTGAATGATCTCCCGTACGGTTGTCTCGATCTCGCGCGCCATTACGCCTCTTTCAGTTTCTGAATGATCGCCGCGCAGAACGCGGGAAGATCATATGGATTGCGGGAGGTGATCAGCGTCCCGTCAACGACGACTTCCTGATCGACAAAACGCGCGCCGGCGTTGACGATATCATCCTTGATCGCCGAGAACGATGTCGCGGTACGGCCTTTCAGGATGCCCGCGGAGACAAGTACCCAACCACCGTGGCAGATAGAGGCGACGATCTTTCCTTGGTGATGCATATCCCTGACAAAAGCGTTCACTTCTTCAAATCGGCGCAGAAAATCCGGCGCGTATCCTCCGGGAATCACCACGCAGTCAAAATCATCGGTTTTCGCGTCCTGGATCGCGATCTCCTGGTCGGCTGCATATCCTTCTTTGCTCTTGTATTGTTTTTTACCGGTACCGACAAGAACCGTAACCATACCCTCCTCACGCAACCGCAGGTATGGATACCAGACCTCGAGCACCTGGTACTGGTCCTCAACGAGAACGGCGACTCGTTTCATCTTAAGCTACTTTTTCGAATTGATCCTTGCCGACACCGCACTCCGGGCAGACCCAATCATCGGGAAGCGATTCAAATGCCGTCCCCGCGGGATGGCCGTTCTCCGGATCGCCAACCAAAGGATCATAGATATAGCCACACACGACACATTTATATTTGCTCATAGATATTCCCCTCCCTGCCTATTTCTACCTCGCCTTTTCCGTGGTTAAATTATAGTCTTATAACCGGTTGTTCGTCAATGCTTTACTGTGCCTATGGGCTGCTCGGCGGTAGGACCCGCAAAACACCATGATGCCCCTATCGACAAGACGCTGACTTCTATTCGACACCTATTGCTTTAGACGACTGCCATAGACCATGTATATTGCAGTACGAAGAAGCTAGTATCGTTCCCGCTTTATCCGTTTTAAACGCGACAACAACCTCCGGGAGGGTGAATATTGTGCTGGTATTCGGTCCCTGAGCAGCCTCTCCGTGGCTCGTGAAATCAAATTTCCCCAGCTGGATCGCGAACTTTTCGCCTGCGGCGAGAAAATAGACCTCGATCCACCGGATGTGATGCTCCGTGGTATTGGGATGGGCTATCTCTTTTCCGACGCTGATCACGATCTTCGTCGCGATCCCCTTCTTTGCTTTTTCCGGAGCGTCTATCGCCGGTACATGTTTTTCGGTCTTCCAGTCAGCGCTTTGGATCAACTCTTTTAAATCAGCCATTTCGTCTTCCTCCTGTTATGTATGAAGGCTGTTTGCCTTCTCCTCTACCGCACATTATAGTACGATCAGCCTGCCACTGCCACACCTAAAATACCTTCACCTTTTCCCTCTTTAACGGTCTGTTTTTTGCAGACGTTTAATGATACTACATTTGTATCATTTGTCAAGAAAAAAATATGCCTTTCCCCCTTCCTTTTCCCGTTAGCTCGCTATTCAGTTAAAAGCACCTTCACCATCTTCTTGTGGATCGCCCCGTTTGAGGCGAGGACTTCCCGGTCATAATGGGAATATTCTGAACCATCGAATTTGGTGACCTTGCCGCCGGCTTCCGTGACCATCAAGACACCCGCCGCGCAATCCCACGGATGGAGATAAAGCTCCCAGAACCCGTCAAATCTCCCGCAGGCGACATAGCAGAAGTCGAGCGCCGCTGACCCTGGTCGCCTTACGGCAAGCGCGCGCATAAGAAAACGCTTGAAGTTATCGACATTATCTTTGATCCGGTTAAGCCCGTACGCGAATCCTGTGGTCAGGAACGCGTCTGACATCGTGGTGATCGCCGTGACGTGAATCCGTTTTCCGTTCAGGTACGCCCCTTTTCCCTTCTCGGCACAGAAGAGCTCATCGCGCATCGGATCATAAACAACGCCCAGAACGAGCTGGCCGTCCTTTTCGAGGCCGATCGAATTGCAGAAGAACGGGAACTGCCGCGCGAAATTTGTCGTCCCGTCGATCGGGTCGATCACCCATTTATAACCAGATGCACCCTGCGTCGGCCTGCTCTCCTCGGAAAGAATGGAATGGTCAGGGAACGCTTTCAGGATCGTCCGGATGATGAGTTTTTCCGACGCTTTGTCGACATCGGTAACAAGATTGATCCGCCCTTTATAGGATATATTCTTTATTTTACCGACGGAACGCTTAATAAGCGCTCCGCTCTTTAAAGCCGCCGCGACCGCGACCTTTTTATATTGTGTATCCATAGTATCCACGCTCCTTATAATTCAGGTAAAAAGACTCTTAATCGCGCTGAGGAAGTAGGAGCTTGACCGCAGGCTTACCTGAGAGCAAGTCATTCTCCACACACCAGTGCTATATTCCATTTCCTTCGGCACGAGGAGTTATGTCGGGTAAGCCGAGGACGAGCTCCTGCTTCCTCATGCAGGAATTACTTTACGTTTCCCCGGCTCATGTTATAATTGAGTATACTTTTTGCACCTCATGCTGTCTATCAAAAAAATGAAACACCTATACTTCGATAAACTCATCAAGCTCATGGCGCGCCTGCGGGCGAAAGGCGGCTGCCCGTGGGACCGGGCGCAGACGCACGCCTCGATCAAAAAATATCTGATCGAAGAGGCCTATGAGGTCTGCGACGTCATCGACAAAAAGGATATGGCACGCCTGCAGGACGAACTCGGCGACCTGCTCTTCCAGTCGATCTTCCACGCGCAAATCGCCAGTGAGCGCGGCGACTTCAACATCGATGATGTCCTGCGCACCTCATATGAGAAGATGATGCGCCGCCACCCCCACGTCTTTGGCACGCGCAAAGCCAGGAACC
The DNA here is from genome assembly GCA_037143495.1 of Candidatus Omnitrophota bacterium. Lineage (GTDB taxonomy): Bacteria > Omnitrophota > Gorgyraeia > JABMQH01 > JABMQH01 > JBAWYO01. The sequence goes on from JBAWYO010000078.1 coordinate 5,495, forward strand.
AGCATGACGCCTATAAGCGATGGGAACAGATAAAGAAGACCGAAAAGAGCTTTGAGGAACCGCATACGCTCATGCGCGGCATCCCCCGCCACCTGCCGGCGCTCCTGAAATCCCAGAAGGTCTTAAAACGCGCCGCGATGAACGGCTTTGACTGGAAGAATATGGAAGGCGCGCTCAAAAAAGCCGAGGAAGAGCTCAGGGAGGTCCGCGCGGCGCTCAAATCGGGAAATAAACGACGCGCGCAGGAGGAGCTCGGCGACGCGCTCCTGGCGCTCGCCAACATCGGACGCCGCTCGCACATCGATGCCGAAGAAGCGCTCGGCAAAGCAACGGAAAAATTTGCGCGGCGGTTCAAGAAACTCGAAGCGAAGCTGGAAAAAAACGGCAGGAAGGTGAGCGATTGCACGTTGAAAGAGTTGCTCGCGCAATGGAACGCAGCAAAATAGGGGACGGTTCTCTCCGCGAACCTAGACCTGTCCCCTTTTATTTAAAGAAAAGCATTCGCAGCGAAATGACCAGTAATAACCCGCCGAAGAGCTTCTGCAGGAGCTGATTCGAAAGATGCCCGGCTATTTTCGCCCCGAAGAATCCTCCGACGAAGAACCCGATGCAGACGAATAATGCCACCGGCAGCACTACGTGCCCCTGCTTATAATATGCCCATGCCGCCAAGAGCCCGATCGGCGGCACCATCAGCGCGAGTGTCGTTCCCTGCGCGCTCTGCTGCGATAGTCCGAGCATATAGACGAACGCCGGTATCAGGATGATCCCTCCGCCGATCCCTAAAAGCCCGCTCAGGACCCCTGCCGCAAGGCCAAGCGCAACATACAGAATGATCTGATTCATAAAGAATTTCCTCCCTTTTGCCTGCGTAACTCCTGAAAGGATTATACTCCGTCTGTTTCGACAATCAAAGCCCAAATACTGAGGCGTGCGCTAAGCTCGCGCCCAACCGTGGGTCCGAGTGCGTTCTCAGCGTCGATCATACCGCCTCATGTATGAATACCGTTCCCCTGCGCTGAAGTCGCTGCCTGCCCGGCGCCTTTCTCACGCCGATCCCGTCGAGAATAGCGGAACTACTCCCCCGCTCAAGAGGCGATAATCTTTTTGGCGCGGGCGTATATCCAAGAGCATGGGACCACTCCTGGATGATCAGCCGGTCGACACCGGCCAGATCATAATACCGGTCCGAAAGCGTCTCAAGCGACGGCACCAGGGAGGTTCCGACGATACGCAGGGATCGAAGATGAACAGCCGGTAACCCACCCTCACGTCTCGGCTTTTCGAAGTCATAAATCGATACTCTCACCTGACCGGTCTCGCAAGAGCGCGCATACATGACGAAAAACTCTTTCCCTTTGTTATAGGGTAAGAGGTCGACCGATACTCCGGGCGCAAGAATGATCCTCCCTGCGCCATCCGCTTGCAAAACCATCGGTTTTACCGCCTCCCCGCTGACGGCTCTGCGGAACCTCTCATCTGCATCATGCGTCACATCAATAACTTTGAACGTATCTTCCGCGATCCGGTAATATCCTCGCATAACACGCGATCCGGGGGTGCATGCCTGCTCCGTGTAGACCTCGAAAGCCCTGTCATAAGGTATAAATTTAACAAAGCACTCCTGCTGGGTCGGCGCCATCGTAACGGCAACCTCACCGCCGCGGTCGCCACCAAGAACGGCCTCGCCACGCTCGTC
>JBAWYO010000079.1:0-7152 GCA_037143495.1 Candidatus Omnitrophota bacterium
TTTTTAGCTTGGTCTTCTGCCGAAGGCAGAAGTAAAAAGAGATTTTTCCGAGCGATGGACTGCCGCTGGAGCAGTCCTGAGCGATCCTGCGAACCGGTTAACGCGACAGGACCCGTAAAAATTACTCTTTAGAAAATTCTACGTCTTATGTTTAAGCTCCCAATACCTGGCGTAACTCATGATCTGGTAAAGCCCGGCAAAGAACGCGACCATGAACCCAACGAAGCCGTCCTTGTACCCCTTCTTCCCCACATACCCTTTCAGGAACCTGCCGATCGCCTTCCAGAGCGCGAGCGAGAAAGACATCTTACGCTTATCCTCTATCCATTTCTTCGCCTCGAGCGCTGTCTGGCGATTGAGTGACTCGAGAAAATGCCCAAAATCGGGATACCCTTTATGGACAATATCTTTGGTGAGGACCGCCCAACGTCCATCAAGGATCGCCCGCGGGTGAACACCGACACCTTCGTATTTGAATTTGTCGCGTTTAAAAAGGCGCAGTTTACCCGCGGGATACCAGCCGCCATGCTGGACCCAGTAGGTGCCGATATAATTGCGCAGCGGTATCGCGTAGCCAACGAATTCTTTGTTGGTCTTGAGCATCTCGGCGATCTCGTCGATCAACTCCGGCGTCGTGGTCTCGTCAGCGTCAAGGCTCAGGACCCACTCGTTCCGGGCTTTCGCGTATCCCCAATTGCGGTGAACACCTTCGATATCCATGCGGCGCTCGAATACTTTATCGGTGAAGCGCTTCGCGATCTCGACGGTCTTATCGGTGCTGCAATCATCGACAACAATGATCTCATCGGCGCGGGCAACGCTCGTCAGGCATTCGGCGATGTTCTTCTCCTCGTTCTTGGTTATAACAACGACGGTCAATGGTATCCTTGAAGCCATTATATCCTCCTGTTAATCCTCGTATTTTTGCGGGTCCTGTCGCGCACCCGCAAACATTTCACTCGCTAACAATTAGCAATCAGCAGCTATCTTCGCCTTCATCGCCAATAATCCTTCACGCAATGATCGCTGACGGAAATTAAGCTCCGCGATCAGTTTATCGGCCTTAAGCCCGCCCTTTCTCGGACGCGGAGCTGGTTGACGCAGCGTTTCGGTCGCGATGGGGCTGATGAGCCCTTTATCAAATCCGAAGACATCGGCTATCTCTTCGGCAAAACATACGCGGTTGAGGTAATCGGGACCGACGATATTGTAGAGTCCGCACTTCTTCCCGTTGATAAGTTCCAGCGAAGCGCGTGAGAGATCATCGACATATACCGGTGTTCCATACTGGTCATTAACAGCTTGTACCGGCTTTTTGTCACGCAGGCTCTCACTGACCTGCATCGCGTAATTCTTGCCGCCTTTTTCATACCCGTAGATACCGCACGTACGGATTATGAGATACCTTGAGAGTTCCGCGCACACGGCCTTCTCCGCCTCAAGTTTGCTCGATCCATAAACATTGATCGGGTGCGGACGCGCCTCTTCGTCGTACGGACCCGAAGCCCCGTCAAAAACATAATCGCTCGAATAGAAAACAAGAAATGATGAATATTTTTTACACGCTCGGGCGACCTCTTTCGGTCCTTCCGTGTTGACAAGCCAGGCCTGGTCGCGATTCGTCTCACAGAAATCGACCCAGGATATCGCCGCGGTCAGCAGTACGAGTTCCGGCTTCAGCCGCGCGAATGTCTCATGGATCAGCTCTTTGCGGGCAAGATCCAAAAAATGCAGCCCCGGAACCCCTTCGTATTTATCCGCGGCGGTCACCTTCCCGAGAGAGGCAAAATCGCGGCATAGCTCCTTCCCGAGAAATCCCGCCGCCCCGACGACCAGAATATTCATGATCAGATACCCTCAAATTTTTTAGCGTGGGCGATCTCGTGGATCTCGTCAAAATCATCCCCCTCGATCACCCGGGCGCCGTGGAGAAGAGCGAAACCCTTAAGCAATCGCGCGGTGGCATGGTCGGTCGTCACCGCTATCCCATACGGCTTCTTGCGGCGTACCAACACTCTCCAGAGCGCAAACCAGGCCAATGACGCCGACTGACAGATCTTCAGATGAACATTCGCGTGCTCAACAAAACCATGCGCGCGGAAGATCTCTTCCCGCGCCATCTCTTTCTGGCCCCGATAATAAATATAAATAAAATCACCTTCGCGCGCGAGCTCTATCGCCGTCACGAGCACTTCTTTGAAAGCCGGGTCGGCAGCATCCTGCGGAGCGAACCACGCGACCCTGAGCGCCCGGCCGAATTTCCGCTGGAATATCGTCCGGTTCTTATGGTAGATCGTTTCGTATTTTTTCAGGTTTCGCGATGTCCGGTGGCCATGATGCCAGACGTAGACGTCCTTGGCGATCACGCACCGGTACCCTTCCGCGTTCGAGCGCATTGAATAGTCGGTGTCCTCATAGAACATCGTATCGAGATCCTCGTCCATGAGGCCGATCTTATCGACGACCTCTCGCTTGACGAGCATGCAGAAGGAGATACCCTGCCCGACTTCGATATACTCCCCCCGCCGCGCCGCTAGCTTCGCGGCGTACTCCTCAAGCGTAACATCACCGGGAGGGACTTCGTCGTAATTATTCGATGAAGGATTAACAACGCCGATATCGGAATAACGATCGGCGAGCGCGATCATCCGGGAGAGCCACCCCTTTGTCACCTCGATATCGTTGTCAACAAAACAGAGATAGTCGGCGTCCAGGAGCCTGATGCCTTGATTACGCGCCTTGATCGCGCCGATATTATTCGTATTAAAAATCGTTACGATGACCACGTTGCCCGCCGGCCGCACTGACCTCAGATATGCCACGGTATCGGGATCGCTGCCGTTATCAACGATGATAAGGCGGGCGCTGACATCGGTATTCTTCAGGATGCTCTCGACGCAAAGCTTGGTGTACTCGAGCTGGTTCCAGGTAACCATGATAATATCACACCGGCGCATAGCGCAAGACCTCCTTTACGCGTTGATCATAGGTGCCGCCCGCGAGGGCACGCTCCTGGCCGGCGGCCGCGATCGCCTGCCGCTCCTGCTCATGGCCCAGGTAATATTCGAGCAGCAAAAAAATTTCAGCGGGATTTTTATATACCACGAGATCTTTACGATCGCTGAATATCCTCTCAAAACCGTTGCCCCGTATCGCGTTGGTCAAGAGGAGCGCGCCACCGACCAGCGCCTCATACATCCTCATATTAATATCGTTGTTGATCGAATAATTAAAAACGATCTTCGAGCGGCTGTAGATCTTCGCGATATCGGTATGCGGAGCGTTGCCGATGAAAGCGTTCGGGAACCGCTCACGCAATTCCTGCAGGAGAAATTTGCGCGGCACCCCGCCGTCATTGCCGACAAAACCGATATCCAGGTCCCGTCGAAGGTGAAGGTCAACGTGTACGTAAGAGTCGGCGGCATGCGGCAACCAGGCGGTCTTACCCGGAAATGCCCGCTCGAGCTTCATCTGGCCGTCATACTGCGCGCAAAATACCTTATCATAGAGCGGCACCAGCCGCCTGATCTTCGCGTACGGTTTGCTCAGATGCACATCGCTGGCGTAAAAAAACGCGGGCCGGAGCTTGTCGTGCGGGATATCAAAACGGTATTCGCCATCATCGACCCTGAAATAGAGGTCGAACCCCGCGGGAATATCGCCAGCCGTCTTGAGCGCGTAATGCGTGACCTCATGTCCCGCTCTCATAAGAGCGCGGCGGTAGTATTCGCCGAGCGTATCTTCCCTGAACGTGTCGTAAATAACGGCTATCTTCATTTAAATGATCTCGTATCCGGCGCCCTTCTCGCGCAATATCCTGACCGGGTGCCCGAAAATGCGGGCGAATCGTCTCATACTCTCTTTGCTGACGATGATCTCAGATAAGGTCCCGGCGGCCTTATGCCACGCGAGATAGAAAAAAAGATATTCAAGGATCAGCCAACGCGGCAACGCCACGATCTTCATCCCCGTGGGCCTGCTGACCACGTTCAGGACGGCGAAGTCCATAGCTCCTTTGATGATAACATCGATCGTGACCCCCTCTTTCGCAAGATCAAGCGATGCCTCGCGCATCCCGCGCCACCCGGTTTCAACGATAAAGAGTACTTTACGCGCCACCGACTTCTCCTCCGAGAAAACTCTCCGCCGCGCCCATAATCTCCCGCATCTCGAGATCGCTCAGGCATCTGCCGTGGGAGCATGCCTTTAATTTAAACCGGTGATAGCAGGGCTGGCAGTCAAGGCCTTTCCGGATAACGACGTTTCCGGCACCCGGTGGATACGGTCCGTAGACCGCCGGATCGACCGGGCCGAATATGGATATTGTGCGCACTCCCTGGCTTACCGCCAGATGGAGAGGCCCGCCATCGTTACAGATGATGAGCCTGCAGAGCTTAAGAAGCGCGGCGTAACGCGATACGGTCGTACGCCCGCAAGCGATGATCGGCTCGCTCCTGATCAGGCTCGCGACCTGATTGCAGAGGGCGGTCTCGGAGCCGTCGCCCAGAAGGACGATGCGCGCGCCGAAACGCGCCGTGATCTCGTTGGCAAGCGCCGCGAATCGCTGCGCGGGCCACTGCTTGCGATACGCGTCCCTCCCCCAGCTTGCCCCGCCGCCGGGAGCGATCCCCACCAGGATATCTCCCGGCTTAACCGCGTGCTCGGCGGCAAAATCAGCCGCCCAGGCGTTATCAGCCGGACTTACGGGGAATTCGATATTCTTTTGCTTAGGCTCGATACCGATCAACGGCAGGAGGTCAAGATAGTAATCGACCATATGTTTCGTATCGTATCCCTCAAGAGCGATCTTGTCGGTCAGGAATTTACCCCTCCGGCGGTAATTATACCCGATCCGCTTCCTTATGCCGATCAATCGCAGAAAAAAACCATACTCCTGTCCCAATGAAAGATCGAACGCGATGTCAAACTTTCCCCGCCGGATCGAGCGCAGGAACTTCAGCAGCTTCCGGAACGCCAGCAAACGCGAATGTTTTGAGAGATTGCGGAACTGGTCCTTCTCGTAAATAAAGACTTTATCGACCTTTGGATTATTAAGGAGAATATCTTTCGCCCGGGCGTTACAGACATACCCTATATACGCGCCGGGATACTGTTCTTTGAGTTCAGCGATCATTGGCGTCGTGAAGAGCACATCGCCGATACCAAAAGGATTGACGATAAGTATTCGCATATGGTTACAGGATCCTATTTCGCGTGCACATGTTCATTTTCACTTGTTTTGATCGAACGCACCGCGGCGACCACCTCTTCAGGCGTAATGTCATTTATATTCTGTTTCTGAATAACAATGTGCCCATGGCCGAACGGCCCCCACCGCTTCGGTTTCGATCCCTCCGACGCCCCGCCAAAGAGCGCCACCACCGGCGTACCGACCGCCGCGGCGATATGGACCGGCCCACTATCGGCCGAGATAAGGAATTTTGAGGACTCCAGAAGCGCCGCCAGCTCTTTCAGGTCAAGCTTCCCGCTCAAATCGACCGGAGCGCGTTTCATCAGGGCTATCATCTTCCGCGCCGCAGGGGCTTCTTCGACGCCCGCAATAACAACAACGGCGTACCCTTTATCGACGAGCATGTCGGCGGCTCGGGCGAAACTCTCGAGCGGCCATTGCTTGCGCGGATCGCTCGTGCATGGATGAATGGCGGCGAGGCAGCAGATATCGGAACCGGTCGGGCTCGCCTCCTTGATCTTCTGTGTGATCTTCTCCAGCGGAACTGTCACGTCAATGAACGGATATTTTTTTCGCGGTTCGATGCCGATCGCGCGCGGCAGGTCCAGATTATACTCAACTTCATGGCGCGCTGCCAGCGCTTTCAGGTCTTTGACCTTATGGGTAAGTAAGAAGGCCCACTTGTGATCAAAGCCGACCCTGACCGGAATACCGGCGAGAAAGACCGCCAGATGGGACTCTTTCCGGGGATTTACCACGATAGCAATGTCAAATGCGCGTCCGATGAGCGCCGCGCGCAGCCAGAACGCTTCCCGCAAGCCGGCGGCCGGCGGCGCGTACTCGATCACCTCATCAATATAGGGATTGTCCTCGACGAGAGGCCTGACCCGGGGGCGTACGACCATGCTGATATGCGCGCCGGGATATGCCTCCCGCATCGCCGTTATGACCGGCGTAGTCAGGACGACTTCCCCGATGCGGTCGGTCCTGATCACGACGATCTTCTTGATCTGTGCTTCTGCCTCCGTAGCTGGTGTTTTCATAGGGCTCCTCTCCGGCTCGCCTACTCCTTCAAGAATATCAGGCTACTCCCCAAACCCATCATGAACCACAACAGGACCACGAGCTTTGAAAAATAAAAACTCGACTCCGTAAGGCCATTAAGCAGGAACGCCGCGACGGCGCAGATCACTCCCAGCGCGACGATCCTGACGATCTCGGGCCGCTCCTTCTGGGCATAAGCCTTCCCCATCCGGAAAAAGAACACCGTGATGATCACCAGGAAGATCCCCAAACCGATCAGCCCTATTTCAGCGCCCATCTGCAGGAAATTATTGTGTGCGTAGCAGGTCGTCGGCGTAATAATTCCTACATCCGGAACTTTATAGTTTACATAGACCCTGCTGAACGTATTGATCCCGACGCCGACGAACGGATGGGCCTTGATCATCTCGATCGCCGACCGATAGAACGAGAGACGGTCGAGATTACAGAAGAACTCAAGGAATGAATGCGTGGAACCGGCCCACGCCTTGACCGAACCCGGCATAACGAACGGCAGCGCGACCAGTCCGGCGCCCATAAGCCCCAGGATGAGTTTATCCCGCCTGACGATACCGATAATAAGCGCCGCGCCGCAGAGTCCCAGGGCCGCGCCGCGCGAAAAAGTCAGCGCGATGCAGATGATGATGAGCAACGCGACCGCAAGCGCCCCCCATCGTTTTATACCCTTAAGCTTATACAGCGCGAGAGTTCCTATGACGCCGACAACCGTCACCAGATACACCCCCAGATCGTTGCAATGCCGGTACGTGGCGGTCATTCGGTTCAAACCGACATCGTGCATCAAAGGATGCCTGCAGAAAAGATCTTTTCCGATGATATACTGCGCGATGCCGTCGATACAGACAATGGCTGTCCCCGCGATAAGCGCTATCAGGACATTCTTGAGCGTCTTAAGA
>JBAWYO010000080.1:0-7099 GCA_037143495.1 Candidatus Omnitrophota bacterium
CTGTTCTTTCAACGCTCACCAACAGTGATGGCAGGGCTATCATCGTCCGGCAGGACGGTGAGATATACCAGCATGTCATGTTCTGGACCTCCGACAAGATCGCTGCTGACGTTATGATCGGGAGCATCCAGCCGACAACCTCGTCGGCGGACGCGCGCAACGGAGAGCGCGCGAAGAGGGAAGGCGTTGCGCTCGTAGAGATCGCGGTTGACGGATCGGGGAATAATGTGGCGCGGGCCTCTTCAAGCGTGACATTCTCGCCTGCCACTGAAAGCGTGCTGCGTGACCTGATCACCACCACCAACTATCAAGCCGAGTTCCTGGATACGGTCAAGAGGACTCGTGATCTGGGACATGGCCTGGTCAGCATGAGCGTTACGTATAAAGGTAAAATATTCATCATCGATAATGGAGCGGATACTTTTATTGAGCTCAATGATATTACCGCGACAGACCGTGACCGTCTGACGCATCTGGCCGCTCATCGTAAGAACCCGAATATTCCTGTCCTGATGATCTCTCATCCGCACGACGAAATTCATGAATTGATCCGCCAGGGGGTTCCGATCGGGCCGCTCTCTCCGGATCATGTCGTGCTTACGCAGGAACGGGGTGAACTTGTCGTCGTCGCTAATGTCGAAGATATCCGCTTTCCGGAACGTGTGGCCACGAGCCTGAAAGAACATAATCTGGTCCTGACAGAAGAGGGAGCTGTGGTCGCGGCCGGTTCCCATGATCTCGAGGCGGCATACGCGATCTGGATGGCCGCGGAGACGGCGAAAACGATGGTGGCAGGATTAGTGGCGGGAAGCGGGCAACCCCTTCTTTCTTTAACGACCCGTCAGGTAGATGCTTTGATGGGTTCGGGGTACGAAAAAGAACGTTCCGGGCGCATGAAGGTCAGAAGGAGCAAACCACTCGTTAAAAGTGGTCCCACTGATGTTCTTCGTATTGAACGTGCTTCTGATCCCAATAATGAGAGAGTTATAGAAGAGACGTGGCGGCTTCGCGCAGAGTTGGTGCGCGGAGGGCAGGGTCTTGCCGCAGGCAATCTCGTCGTCGGCCCCGGCGGAAATATCAGCGTGCGCCTGCATTCAAATCCGAATATCGTGCTGATCAAAGCGAAAGGATCGGCATTTGAGAGCATGGAAGCCGATGAATACGTCGCCGTCGACCTGGAAACGGGAAAGCCGATCGAGATGGATGGCCTCGGCCCCGCGTACTCTCCCAGCACCGAAACGACGATCCATCTGGCGGTCTACCGTGAGCATCCCGGAACATATGCGGTATGCCATACGCATCCGTCGCTGGCGACCGGTATCGCGACGGCAGGGCAGACCTTTGCGGTGAGAGGTATTCCTTGTCAGCGTTTTGATTTTCTTGAGCCCGGCAGTCCTCTTTTTGCCTCCAGCGTCGCGGGAGCTATCGGTAAGGGCGCCGTCCTGATCGCCAATCATGGGATCTTCACCATGGGAATAACGCTCGGTGAAGCTATTGATCATAACTTCAGCGTAGAATATGCTGCCGGAGAAATTGTTCTGCATAGGCCATGGGCAGCTACCACAACCGGGTTCTCCGCGGCCGCTGTAGCATCCGCGCAGATGGTGTGATGTCTTCTTGTAATAAAGGCTATTTCGCGATAGAATAGCGTCAGCGAGGTAGCTGGATGTCAGCATTGATACATAATTAAAATGAAACGCGCCAGCTCTTTAGAGAGCCGGCGCGTTTTTTAATGGAGAGATATGGAGCATGTAAAAAGGACCCTGCTGATCATGGCCGGATTTATTTGTGTAGGTCTCGGCATTATCGGCGTTTCTCTGCCGGTGGTTCCCGGGATCCCTTTCTTTATTCTTGCGGCGATCTGCTTTTCGAAGAGTTCTCCGAAATTTCACGACATGCTGATGAATAATAAGTTAATAGGTCCCCATATAAAAAACTATCATAAATATAATGGCTTCACCGTGAAATTTAAAATATCCTTCATTCTTCTTCAATGGGTTGGAATACTTCTCAGCTCGATATTCTTTGTTCATAATCTTACCGGCAGAATACTTATGCTTATGATAGGAGTGGCAGGTACCGCGTATATACTATCTTTGCGAACGGCTCTCGTGAGAGAGGTTAAGCTCTAGGTTTAAGGCAGTAGATCCAATGAAGAGTAGGAAGCGGGAAGATCAACAAAAGGAGGGAGCATGTCGATAGTCCAGGAGTTTAAGGAATTTGCGGTGAAAGGTGACGCCATTGATATGGCGGTCGGTATCGTCATCGGAGCTTCCTTTGGTAAGATCGTTACTTCTCTTGTCGGCGATGTGATGATGCCGCCGCTCGGGTTGCTTCTCGGCGGCGTTGATTTTAAAAATTTAAAGCTAGTGCTCAAAGAGGGCACGGAGAAGATCCCTGCGGTGACCCTCAATTACGGTCAATTCATCAATACGTTGATCGATTTTATTATCGTAGCATTTTGCATATTTCTGGTCGTAAAAGGGATTAACATTCTTAAAAGAAAACAGGTTCCGCCGGTCGAAAAAACAAAATAAAAATGCTCATGAATTGATAAGCCAGCGGCTATACGTTGGTCGCCATCATGTCGGGCGCGGGAGCAGCCGGCACGAGAGCCGGTCCGCGTACTCGATAGGCGTTCTGCGAAGCGTTAAAGTTGGGGATGCGGGGATTAACCAGTAGTTTTCGCTCGGGAAGTCTTTCGAGAGCTCCGGCGTCAACGAGTCGGTCTAAGCTGGTCGAAATGACGTTCTTTGCTCCCGATGATACGTTGAGTATTGCCGTAGGATCAGGATGTTCCGGATCTTCTCCGTCACGCGGGGCGCACCAGGCCTGACCTCGATTAAAAGAAGTATCAAATCCTGCTTCAGCGAGGGATGCGGCGACATCGGTACTCGTAGCGTAGGTATGTAAGGCGCAGAGAGCCTCGCACGCCGCCAGTACCGCCGCGTCAAGCGGTGCTGTCACTGCTGCACGTTTCTTTTTCGCTTTTGCTTTTCCCTCCGCGAGCCGCTGTGCGCTGTCATCTGGTGTTGAGACGATAACTTCCGAGACGTCGGCAACCGCAGCAATGATGATGTCGGGCAGTTCCGCTGCCTTTTTGCCTTGAATATTCACCAGCGTATAGGCGTCAGGAGGCGGTAAAAAAGTTACTATCGTCTGTCGATCATTATCCGCTGATCTTGTTTGAAAAGCAATGTGGCCTACCTTTGATTTATTTAATATTGACCTGCCGCCATCGATAAGAAGCGCGATCTGCCGACGGGGTTGGTGTTTTCCGCTTCGCGCCGGGAGAGGGCTGGGGGTTGTTTTTGATCGATCGCGCAATCTCTGGGTCAGGATAGATGTCCGGTTCCCGAAATCGTCGGTAAACACGATCTGTTCTTCGGCGAGAGGGTGACCCGACCGGGCGGCCAATTCCATCAGCTTGTCCCGGATCGCTGCGGCGGCAGCACTTGGCGGGACCTGCGACAATATCGCGTCATATTGAAGCGGTCTAAAAAGTTTATTGTTGGCAAAAACCGCCGCCACTACTTTGCCATACGCCTCATCATTCGCAGTTGTTTTCGGCGGAAAGAGGCCTTCGGCTGGGGAGTAATAATAGGTTGCGGAAGCAGCACCTTCGCGAGCTGCTTTTTTTCCTGCTTGCGCGGCGCCTATCCTTCCAAGATTAATAAGGCGGCGCGTCACATCGTTCGCGAATGCGTCATCTGCCTCAGGAATAGGGTCGGTATCTTTTCGGTGATACCATGCCCAGAGATGCTTGGCAATCTGTGCGCTGGTCGAGCGTGGATGCAGGCAGAGCATTAATAAAAGGTCCCGGTATCTCTGTGTCGCTTGCAATGCTTTTTCTATTTTTCTTTCTTCTTCGCCATCTTGCGGCTGCATAACTATGAGTACAAAACTTTTAAAGTGTTCGATTCGCCGGAATAACCCCCTGACCTCCATCGGCATTGTTGATGGATCGGGACGTTCCAGGCGCGCCAGCGGCCGCAGCATGGTTTCACCGGATGAATAGGCGAGGGAGCCGCTCACAAAGGTGAGAAGAGTAATAAGAGAAATAAGTCTTTTGACGCGAGTCATGCGAGTAGGAATCCTTCCTTAGCTGTAGGTTCGCTCAAGTATAGCATAAAATGTTTAATAATGGAACATCTATTTACTACCTTTTTTATAACTAACAAATTGATTTATTTTTCATTGTAGTGCCTGGTACCGTGGTATATAATGAATCGCGGGCGCATCAGCCGGGCAGTGGTCCGGCTTTTATATTGAAGAAATACGTGAAAAAAAATGATAAAACTCTTAACCGCGCTGGGGATATCTCTCACTTTATTGAATGGGCCAATGGTAGCATACGCGTTAGAGTGGAAACAACTCCATGAAAAAGCGGAAACGATGAGCGTAGCGCAGGTCGAGGCCGCTCTTGCCGCGCGCCCCTCCGATATCTCAGATCTCTATGTTTCAGGCCTGGTTTATTTATTGGCGCATAAAGATACTCAAGCGGCTGAGGCTTTTAATAAGATTTTGGCGCTCGATCCCGCGGTCATCGAGGCGCGCTGGGGGGTCGCCGAGGCACTTTGTCGCCAGCATGATCTCAAGAGAGGCGAAGCGATCCTGAATGAAGTGGCGAATGAGGCGCCCGATTTCCCCTTAACCTATCTCACTATCGGATATATCCGGTACCTGGAGTGCAATTTTGGCGACGCAGCAGAAATGGCAGGTAAAGTGCTCGGGATGGGTGAGAAAAATATCGACCGACCCGATCGCATGCGCGCATATATTCTCTACGCCGGTGCCAAAGGCATGATCGCGCACTACGGCGGGCCGTTCTCAAAGATCATTAATGGCACGGTGGTGCTCGCGAACTTGAAAGCTGCGAAAAAAATTAATCCCGATTCCGCCGAGGTGATGTTCGGCCTGGGTAGTTTTTACCTCCTGGCGCCTTCGCCCGCGGGAGGTAATCTGCAGAAAGCCGGGGAGTATTTGACGAAGGCGATCGAGATCGATCCGCTGATGCCTGAAGCATATGTGCGATTGGGGCAATTCTACAAAATAAAAGGTGACGTTGCCCGCTATGATGAATATGTAAGCAAAGCGCTCTCGCTCGATCCCGGAAATGAGCTTGCCCTGGACATTAAGAGCGGTCGATGCAAATTTATCGGCCCGGGGGGAGATCGCTGATATGAGTACCGTTTTCCCGCCGGAAGTTGCGTTTAAAGGTGCATGGAGACCTTACCAGGCCAGGGTTATCAGCCAGCTCGAGGAGCATCTTGACGATAGAAGGCTCCATGTTATCGCGGCGCCCGGTTCAGGGAAGACGATCCTTGGATTGGAGGCGATCTTCCGGCTCGGTAAACCGGCGCTGGTCATTTCCCCGACACTGGCGATACGGGATCAGTGGATCCAGCGGTTTCGCGAGCTCTTCTTTCATGGTCAGAGCTTGCCGTCCTGGGTAGCGTTTGATCTGCGTAAGCCGGGCCTGTTGACATCGACGACCTATCAGGCTCTGCATATGGCGTATGCGGGAAGGGGCGGATCCGATACCGACGATGATGAATCAGATGGCGACACCGAGGCCGCGCAGACGCCTGAAGAGACCCCGGGCACGCCTATGGGCGACGAACTGGTCGCGCTCCTGAATAAGGCCGGGGTTGAGACGATCGTTGTGGATGAGGCGCACCATCTGAGAAGCGAGTGGTGGAAGACGCTCACCGACGTCTGCGGGAAATTAAAAAATATCAGGATCGTCGCGCTCACCGCCACGCCGCCGTGTGACGTTACCTACCAGGAGTGGCAGCGGTACCAGGCCTTCTGCGGGCCGGTCGATGAGGAGATAACCGTCCCCGAGCTCGTCCTTGACAATAACCTCTGCCCGCACCAGGATTATGTCTATCTCTCCGCGCCGACCGCCGCGTAATCTTCCCGGATCAAGGCTTTTATGGGCGATGTCTCGGATTTCTGCGATTCGCTGCTCAAAGACGAGGCCGTTATGCGCGCTCTCGAGACTCATCCCGCGATCGTTGACGCCGCGCAGCATATCGAGGAAATTCTTCAGGAACCTGAGTACTATACGTCGATCATTATCGCGTTACGTCACGCCGGGCGCGCGTTCCCGCGACGTATAATCTCGCTGATCGGGGTCAAGCGGGAGAACGTGCCCGCGTTATCGACCGAGTGGCTGGAGATCCTGCTGACACACGCGTTCTATGGCGATGATCAGTTGTTGCCGTTGGCCGATGAGGAGAAGAAGCGGATCAGGAGCCGGCTCTCGCGGATAGGCGCGGTCGAGCGCCGCAAGGTCTGCCTGAAAAATACCAAAGGGTTCACGAAAACCCTGATGCAGAGCATGAGCAAGCTTTCAAGTGTGGTCGATATCGTGCGCCTTGAGAGTGAGACCCTGAAAAATGCCCTGCGCCTTGTTATCCTTTCCGACTTTATCCGCGCTGAGGATCTCCCGCGCGATCCCGCCGACATTAAGCCGGTCACGCGCATGGGTGTCATCCCGATCTTTGAGGAGCTGCGCCGGAAAGAAGACCTGGACGTGAAGCTCGGGTGCCTGTGCGGTACGATGATCATTATCCCCAGGGCAAGTGTCGATGACCTGCACCGGATCGCCAGCGAGCACCAGATGGCGCTTAATACGATCCGGTGTGTATCGTTGCCGGCTGATGAGCGGTATGTGGAGGTCGATCTTGAGGGGCGTACGGATGAAAAAGCCGTTATGCTCATTACGCAGCTCTTCACCGAAGGCGGTATTACGGTCCTCGTCGGGACTAAATCACTTCTCGGGGAGGGCTGGGACGCTCCGTGCATCAATGCGCTGATCCTCGCCAGCTTTGTCGGGTCTTTTGTGCTCTCCAATCAGATGCGCGGACGCGCGATACGAACCTATAAAAACGACATCGGCAAGACGGCGAATGTCTGGCACCTGGTCTGCGTCCAGGAGACGCGCAATCCCTTCGATCGCAGGCTTGATCTCGGACCCGACTGGGAGATGGTCAAGAGGCGGTTCAAGGCTTTTGTCGGCGTTTCCTACCGCGAAACGATCATCGAGAATGGTTTTGAACGTCTTGGCATAACGATCGACGATCGCCGGCGC
>JBAWYO010000081.1:0-7089 GCA_037143495.1 Candidatus Omnitrophota bacterium
GGGATATTACCTGGCAGGGCTTACCATTGACGGTTTCGGCAGCACCAACCCCATCGTCGCCCTACATTCTTAATTGTATAACCGCTGATCACGCGATAACAGTGACCTTCAGCAACACGTATAACATCATGGCGAGTCTCCTGAGCCCTAACGGCTCGATAAGTCCCAGCGGCACGACCGCGGTACCCTGCGGAACAAACCAAACCTACACGATGACGCCCAATCCGGGATATTACCTGGCAGGGCTTACCATTGACGGTTTCGGCAGCACCAACCCCATCTCGCCGTATACCTTCACGAATGTGAATGCGGGTCACTCAATAGGAGCGTTTTTCTCCCTTAACCCAACGGTCACCGCGACAACTGACCCCACTATGGGCACAATAAGTCCTAACGGCACGACGACCGTGCCCTACGGGACGAACCAGACCTATACGATAACGCCCGCACCCGGGTACGCCGTCTATGATGTAAAGATTGACGGTCAATCATATGGCCCGATAAAGACCTATACGTTTAATAACGTCAAAACCTCCCACGCGATCACCGCGACGTTTGTCGTCCAGATCTTTACGATCAACGCAAGCGCAGGAGCTCACGGCACCATAACCCCCAGCGGCACGCAGACGCTCCGTTACGGTGCAACCCAGCAGTACTGGATGACACCGGCGACCGGCTATCATATAGAAAGTTTCGTCGTTGATGGTACGACGATTACCGATCCCGCGGTGCTCTCTTATTCCTATTATACGTTCAGTAACATAACCGCGTCGCATACGATATCGGTGACTTTTGCCCCCACAATGTATGCGCTGACGATCAACGCATCCAACGGCACCGTTACCAAAAATCCCAGTAGCGCGACATATATCTCGGGAGGAGTGGTGACCCTTACCGCAAATCCCGCGGCCGGTTATGCGTTCAGCAGCTGGTCGGGCGATCTCTCCGGGACCAATAGCCCGGCCGCGATCATGATGGACGCTAACAAAACAGTGACCGCCAACTTCACCCCGCGCACCTACACCTTGACGGTTGGCGCGTCGCCGAGCGCAGGCGGCGGCGTTACCCGTACCCCCGATAAACAGTTTTACAACTATGGCGACATAGTGACGCTTACCGCAACCCCGACCGCCGCCTATTCATTCACAAGCTGGTCAGGCGTGGCCTCCGCGACGAACACCGCAACGATCACGATCAATGACAATAAGACGGTAACAGCCAACTTCACGCCAAAAACCTACGTTATCAGCGTCCTCCAGGGCGCCAACGGCTCAATCAAGCCCGGCACGATGACCTTCAATTACGGGGCGAGCCAGAACTACACGATAACGCCCAACGCCGGTTACGGCATAGCCAGCGTCGTCGTCGATGGAACAGCGGTCGCGAATGCGCCGTCGAACTATTTCTTCGCCACGATAGCCGCCGCTCATTCGATAACGGCAACGTTCAAAAGCAGCGGGTTGGCGGTCTTTTTGACCGACGCGGTGGCGAACAACGAAAACAGCGTAACGGTCTCGTGGGTCGTAACGGATCCTGCGACAGGCGCCCTGACGGCTAATTATAACCGTATCGATATTTATCGACAGGATGGCGGTTCGGGAACGTACCAATGCATCGGCAGCATCATTGGAAACGCGCAGCACATAAAATCGTTCACCGATACGTTTGACCTTCCACGCTATCCGACACATTCGTATCAGGTGATCGCGGTGGGACCCAACGGCAGCTCACCGGCATCATCACCGATGAGCGTATCAACCTCGCTCCCGGCACCGGAAAGTTTCAAATTCTCTGCGCTGACAAGTACGTCAGCGACCCTCTGCTGGAAGAATCCCGCGAATATTGGTGATGGCTACCGCGAGATCCAGGTTTTTAGGAACGGTACGCTCTTCAGGCGACTCGCCGGTACCAGCACGTCCTTTATCGACAGCGGATTGACGCCAGGCAAATCATACACTTACTGTATCCGTGGCGTAAAGAGCAACATGTGGGGTGACTATTACTCCGCATATACCGCCACGATCATTAAATAGGGACGTTTTATTTCCCACTTCAGGCCTGTCGTTTAGACAGGCCTGCATTTATTTCGCGGAAGAAATCCTTAAACAGCGTCAGCCCGATACCGGCCATCGATATGCTGGGGTGCTTCGTGAGGAACCGTGCCGCGCAGAAACAGGTACTGACCAGCCACCTTCGGAAAACAGCGCCGGATATCCCGCCGTGTCGTAACCTCATCCCACACTCCCGCGCGAAGGACAACCGCGCTATTAAGTACGTTCATATCTAAAAGACCAGCCTCAAGCCTTTCAATCGCACCGTTATGTAAGAGCGTCTGCAGGAAAAAATAAATCATAAACTCATGTACCGGATATTGGCTGACAATATATCCCCCGGGACCGGCCCGCTGCTGCAGCCATATCGCCAATTGCCTGAGCGCAATTCTGCCTGTTTCTGTTCCGGCATTCATTACCGGCAATACATCAACAAAAAGGGCTTGTGACATGCCGGTAAGTGGTTCTCGATGAAGCGTTACATAAGCGGCCGGATGTTCACCGATATCCGTCAGCATGGTCATCATAAAGTGATGCTCATGCCCGAAGCTTCGCAAGCGCAGTCCGGATTTCCGGTCGCACCACACATCAATCCCCGACTCATCTGAAACGCCTATTTGATCAATGATGGGGGCCCGCAAAAAAAGCATACAGGTGTCGGACGGAATCTTTTCCATAAACACGGCAAGCGGAAAACGTGCCGGATCCTGCCGGGAAATAGCGATCAAGTGAAGCGCTATCTCTTTAAATGGTTGGTGAGATCGGGGATTATCAGCGTATCGGATCATCAGCACCGCAAGGCGCTCAGCGAAAATCAGGAACCACCGTTCATCATCCCTGCAAAGCTCATAGATATCCCCTGTCATATCATGATTAACCTCGCACGGAGGGAATTTCGGGTCCATGGCCCGCTCGATCATGTGCTCAGCGACTACAACGCTCTCCTCCTTATCGAGTAACCGAAGATACGAAAGTATACCGCGATGTTTTCGGAGATCTGATTCATTCCAGGCGCGCCGCTCCCCGTCCAGCCGGTCGATCTCTGCCCGTATCCGGTCGAGGCGATAGCGCGAGGTCTGAGCATAAGCGGTCGGCCGCAGGACGGCGGAATCAGCATGCTCACGCAAAGCGGCAGGGTCCCCTTCCATCATACGTTGTAAGAACTTTTCAAAAAGATGTATCCTTCGCTCCCGCATATCATGATGGATGCGCAATAACGCATCGAGTCGCCCGGAGCCCGTGTCGTACCGCTCCACCAACACCCCCAGGGCCCTCATCTCTGTATCGGACTGTTCCGGTGAAAGCCACCCCTGGATGACCTCTTCGAGATCCTCGGGATAATCGCGCGCGATCTCAAAAACCCGGTCGGGCTCCTGATAGGGTTGCGTTATATCTCTGAACGCTTCGAGCACCCGCCGTCCTGCGGGATTCTCACAACGCATGGGGCGCTGCCCCAGCAGCAGATATTCGGGATGAGCGGGAGGGATCATCGTCATGCCGTACGTATCGCCGTATGCGCCGTTATCGATCAGCTTTATCGCCGCCACGCCGTTCTCATCGGGATACCATGAGCAGGGCGTCCCGGGGCGCCCGAAATCGAACTCCTCGGGGTGCTCAACAATAAACCTGTTGGTGATCTCGCTGCCAAGCATCGACCAGACATAGACAGCATGCGCGTTATAATCAACCGAGGTCATCGCGGCAAGCAGAACGCCCTCGAGGATATCCGCTATGCCCTGCCCTTTACCGCCGTCCCGCTTAATTCCCGAATACGGCGTCCCGTACATCTGATGATAATCCGCGTCGATCCCGATACGCCATAAGAGATCGTTTATCTGCAGGACCTGGAAGACCTGATAGGAGGGTTCTCCGGAACCCGTACGTATCTTGCCCAGTTGCCGAAGCAGTTCATTGGTCCTGCCGTCATAGCCGATACCGTACAACCCGGTGAACCCGGCTTCTTTAAGGAGCCGGATAAACCCTTCATCGGGCACGGCGTGCGCGGCGCCGGGCTCCCTCACTAAAAGGGACGGGATCGTAACATCGAAAGCTCCCAGTTGAAAATACGCGTCAAGGCCCATAGCTTTTATCCACTCGCAGAGAGCGCGCACCCTATCCTTGCGCCCGAACGCATTATCGCCGAAGAAAACCTGCTTCAGCTTCTTCGGATGAGGCCCCAGGATCCCCGGACAATGTTTCTGAAGAAAAGCGCGATTGAAAGTGATCCTCTCGGCATCCGTCAGGCGCCCTCCTGCGCGGAGGAAAGCCGCGCGCATATATCGCATCTCTCGGTCGAACTTCCCGTCCGGCGCTTCTGCGGCGACCGGAAATGAAAGAGGATCGGAGCGCTCCAGGAAGGTATTTATGATCTCTATCGCATAGCGGATGATGACCGTCCTATCCGACCGATCATCCGGGAGCCCGAGACGCATCCTTGTCTCATTCAGAACCCGCTCGCGAAAAGGCGCATCGGCCATCATTGCAGCAACGAAACCGGAGTAATCGATCTCCGAATATCGCACGGGGAACCCGTCGCTGACCGTCGCGCCAAATGCGGTAAGGTCCATCTTCTTTTCGAGCAGATCATCTACAAGCAGGCACTGGCCCGCGAGCAGGATCTCGCGCGCCTGGGTTACGGTCACTCTCTCCGGCAAGGCCGCGATAAAAGTCTCGAGTGACGCGGCCGAGGCCGGCGAAAGATGGATCCGTTGTGCAAGCCCGGCGCAGACCGTACTCGTATAACCGCTCAGTCCGTATGCCCTCAGCACCTCATCTGCACTGCGTATAATTGTCTCCACTTGTCGATGTGTATATCCGTTGAAAGAGACGGGACGGGTAAAACCCGACACCGGGTCGGTCACCAGATTCCGCTCATCGGAACGTAATGCCTCCAGGTGATCGAAGAGCCCGACCCGCAGAGAGAGCGCAAGCCTGGCGATCAGGTGCCCTTTAAGTTTTTCGAGCTTCGCGTACCGCAACCTGGTGCCCATGCAGATATCGCAAAATCCGCACTCATGCGGACACCCGCGATCGATATTCCAGGCCTCCTGATGCATGAACGGAAGGTCGGGATAATCCAGGACCGGTATCTCGATATCCTCGGCCTCATTGACCCGGTCAAGGCGATGGAGGAGCATGCGCCGCGGCGACCGCGCGAATATACCGCCGTTGGAGGTCAGCGCTTTGAGCGCTTCAAGCGAATAGACGGCACCACGGTCAGCGCCCTTGATGGCCGCGACGACCCCCGGCAGGACATCCTCCCCTTCGCCCCTGATAAAAATATCGATGCCAGGTAAGAGCGCGATGGCGGCCTTGAACTGATTCGAGATGAAACTGCCGCCGGCAATAATGCGTCCGCCCGGATACTTCTTTTTGAAAGAACGCGTTATCTCCCGCACTTCGAGGACATTGGTCTGTTCGACGGTAAGCAAGAGGATCGGGTCGCTGACGAGCGCCGGCCACTGAGCCGGATCAACCTTGAGCACAGGAGTGCCTTGTGCCTCGATCGCGTGGCGCACAATATTACCCCCAAGTCCTAAGGCGCCTGTCTCTGCCATCATCACCGTGGACACCTGGGCACTGGAAGAGAACTCGAGTGACGGCACGGCAATCGGCATGCCAGCTACCCTCTCCGGGATCGGGTGTTCGGCGAATCGGGCAAAAGCGGCCCGCATATCCCGCCGCATCTGCGGACGAGATCCTTCGATAAAGAGGCGACTCATAAAAAAGGTGCACGTACCATCATCGGCGGTCGCGACAGCCACGTCCGGATGTTCTTCCGAATAGAAGAGGGCTCTCCTGCCCGTGTCAGCTGCCGAGGCCGACAAGCTATCGACGATACACAGCCGTATAACCTTCTCTTTATCGGCCGACAGCCTCCCTCGCTCAAAAGCGCCGTACGATTGCGGCCTTCGCTGGTTGAAAATAATGTCGGAGAGCGCATCGATCGCGCAGAGGACCGACACCGACGTAACCTCCTCGGGCCGTTCACCGCCGATCTGTACGTCCCATGACCCTTCCGGAGCAACAGTATCGATCAGATACCCGCCCCGGCCGTCGGGAACCACCCGGCGTTGGACATATCCCTGTTCATTGAACCTGATCCGGGGATCGGCGATCCGGTCCAGGACCGCCACTTTGCGTTTTTCGTTGACGATCGCTTTTATCATGATGTCGAGCGCCGGGTTCTCATGATACATCCGCCGAATAATGCCGACCGCCTCGGCAGGATCCTCGACGACGATCTCAATAAGGCTATCGGCGATGGTCGAGAGTTTGGTATACAACGCCGCTGAGCGCAGGACGGCGGCATCAAGAGGGCCTGCCCTCCGTACCGAAGGGACAGATCGCAAAGCTTTTCTTCCTATGGTCGTCCAGCGCTCTTGTCGGGGAGACACGCGTAGCGCTTTACGACCCATCGCCTCTACCACCCGCGCCCTCATATCAACGCGGACGCCCGTGCGGGCAACGCCGACAGCATCAATAAAATCACGTTCATAGGCGATCCGCTGTTCATCAAAAAAAGAACATACTTTACTCATATATCTGCTTCCCCGCTCACTTCTTTTATTGATCGGCACAACCAGTATATTGTTTTTAGGAACCCCCAAACCTTCGATCATGATCTGAACGAGTGGGCCGAGCGTGGCAAGGACGAGGTCTGACTCGTCGGGGTCACCGAGCGGCGCGTTCTCACCCAGATGGGATACAACGCAAGCGATACGTCCATCCGGCAAAGAGGCCAGTATGGCAACTACGAAACAGGTGTTCGCATCTTTTGATATGATACCCAGCATCTCGCCTGTGCTTCGAGGATCACCAAGAACAAGGACGCTGTACCCCGCATGGACCATGATCCCCTCGCGGCCGATCGGACTGTAGAGCGCATCCTGCAGTACCGCCAGGCATACCCGTGTCTGCCTCGATTGCGCGTTAGCAAAGAGCGCGATACCCCGATCAAGGAGTGCTTCCTTGCCCAGCACATTGAATCCCCGCCGTGCAAGAACTGACTCCAGAGAAACCGGAGACGGTTCTCTCC
>JBAWYO010000082.1:0-7047 GCA_037143495.1 Candidatus Omnitrophota bacterium
GTTAAGGGGTGGGACGTCATGCGCCAGGCCAAGATCTCATTCGGCTCAAAAGGACGCAAACTCTTTAACAGGGTTACGGTCGAAGCGGTGAATTTCCCCGAAGGAAAACTCCATGAGCTCATAGCTACTATCGTTGATATGAGCCTTTCGGTGAGCGATCTCGTCAGTCTTGAGAACGCGAGCGTATTCGTGACTGATGATGTCGAGAGCAAGAAAAAGGAAGAGGTGCTCGCGCTGGCGCTGAAGGCGCTTGGATCGAACGCGACCAAGTCGGCTGAGGCTCTCAACCGTAAAATAATCGCCGCGAAACGGGTTTTTGTCACCAATGAACATCGCGTCGGGGCAACGATGGATATGATGGACGCCGGTATAGCATGTGAAAAATCGATGCGTCAGGAGCTTTCCAGCGTCATTAACGTCCAGAAGTCGTTCAGGGTCGACGCGCAGATCGTCGATCAGATCAAGCTCACGGCGAAGGTCGCCGGTGTGTACCAGGTTGAATAGTACGAACCGCAACGATAGGCGACAAGCAGATGACACGAAAATGCAAAAAATGCCAGGTACCACTTGAAGGGTTCGGATTTATCTGGATCGCGTCGAAAATATTCGGTGTCCGCGCGGCACCGGGGCAGGCAGATGTATGCAGTAAATGCGCCGGAAGCGCTTAGGCGATTTTGATAGACACCAGGCGCTGCATCGGGTGCGGGGCCTGTATCCGTGTCTGCCGGCCCCGGGTCTTATATATTCATCCCGACACCAAGCGCTGCCGTGTTATCGATCAGGCCAAGTGCGACAGGAACGGCCTTTGTGTTAAAGCGTGCAAGTCCGGGGCGATCACGGTCACCCCGTAGCACCGTTCTGTGCTTTGAGGTAATGAGAATAACGTACAAGGAGGCTGCTATGATGGCGTTATGGATTGCTGCAGGTATCGCGGTGATTTTGCTGCTCTGGATTATTGCTTCCTACAATCGCCTGGTTTCCCTGAAGAACCAGACGGTCAACGGCTGGAAACAGATCGATATACAGCTCAAACGCCGTCATGATCTGATCCCCAATCTTGTCGAGACCGTTAAGGGGGCGATGAAATTTGAACAAACGACCCTGACGCAGGTGATCGAAGCGCGTAATCGCGCGATCGCGGCGCAGGGAGTGACCGATACGGCAACTCAGGAGAATGCTTTAAGCGGTGCGCTGCGACAGCTCTTCGCGCTGGTTGAAAATTACCCTAACCTTAAAGCGAATGAGAACGTCGGCAGATTACAGGAAGAGCTTTCGACGACCGAAAATAAGATCAGTTTCGCGCGGCAATTCTACAACGACATAGCGACACAATTCAATATCGCCCAGCAATCATTTCCGACAAATATCCTGGCTTCCGCGCTCGGCTTCACCGCGGCGGATCTTTTCGAGATAACGGACGCTGCTGAACGCGCGGTGCCGAAGGTCGATCTTTCGATCACCAAATAAAGACTACGCGCAATACTATGAAGGGTAGTGATGGACCTGTATCACCAGATTCGAAGGAACCGTTCAGGTACGATCGTTCTTATCGGATTTTTTATAGTGCTTTTCATTATGCTCGGGCTCGGTATTGATTTTTTTTACGGAGCGGGGCCCCGGATGCCGCTTTTTACGGTCCTGGCGCTGGGCATTGCCCTGGTGGCGTCCTATAGCGGCTACGCGTACGGCGACCGGATGGTGCTTTCATCGACACACGCGCGCGAACCCGACTGCAGCAGTGAAAAAGAGCTGCAGTGGCGCAATGTGGTCGAAGAGATGTCGATCGCGGCCGGCATTCCCTCGCCGGCGGTCTATGTGATCGATGACCAGGATCCCAACGCGTTCGCGACCGGGAGGGATCCCGCGCACGCGTCGATCGCGGCTACCAAAGGACTTCTTGAGGTTTTAAGCCGTGAAGAATTACAGGCTGTCGCGGCTCATGAGATCAGCCACATTAAAAATTTTGATACGCGGCTCATGCTGCTGGTTACCGTACTTGTCGGTTCAATAGCGCTTATCGCTGATTGGGCCGGACGCATGCTCTTTTTCGGACGCTCAGGCCGGGGGCGTAAAAACGAGGGAGGTTCCGGCGCCCTTATGGTCCTGGCGCTGTGGATCGTCGCGCTGCTGCTCTCGACGGTCGTATCGCAGCTCATCGCGATGTGTGTTTCGCGTAAACGCGAATATCTGGCGGATGCTTCCGGAGCTGAATTAACGAGGAACCCGCTCGCTTTGGCGGCGGCGCTTGAGAAGATCGGCGCGGCCGTCGGACCGACGCGTTCGATCAGCCAGGGGACCGCGCACTTGTGCATTGAGGATCCGAGAGGTAGAGCGCTGAACGGGCGGGACGGGTGGTTCGCCGATCTCTTCGCGACGCATCCGCCGATCGCCAAGCGCGTTGAAATTCTCAAGCAAATGGCGTACGTCTCGTGAAGAGCACACACTACGACGGGGAATAATGAATAGAATAGATGAAACCTTTAAAAAATTGAAGAACGAAGGCACGGCCGCCTTTATCGCCTATATTACCGCCGGAGATCCTGACCTGAAAACAACGGGGCGCCTGGCGCTGGCGCTCGAGCGATCGGGTGTTGATATACTCGAGCTCGGCATCCCCTTTTCCGATCCGGTCGCCGACGGGCCGACGATCCAGGCCGCGTCGCAACGCGCCCTTAAGAACGGAACCAACCTCGCCTCGATCTTCGCGATGACGGCGCTTCTGCGCAAAAAAACAAAGATGCCGATCGTATTTATGTCCTATGTTAATCCGATCATGAAATACGGTTTCTCCCGGTTCGTCAGGGAGTGCGTGCGTACCGGAGTTGACGGCATTATCATCCCCGATCTTCCATATGAAGAGGCGGGGGAATTGCTGGTCCTGACGCGGCGCGCGAACGTCGCTTTGATTTTTCTGGCGGCGCCGACGTCGACGCCCGCGCGGCTCAAGCAGCTCGCGTCGAAGACGGCGGGTTTTCTCTATTACGTTTCCCTGACCGGCGTCACCGGAGAGCGGCGGAGTTTACCGCCCGAAGTTCTTTCGCGCGTGCGCGCGTTGCGGTCTATGACCGGTAAGCCCGTCTGCGTCGGTTTCGGCATCTCCGATCGCTCGCAGGCGCGCGTTATCGCGGCACATGCTGACGGGGTGATCGTCGGCAGCGCGATCGTCAAGATCATCGAAACGACCCCGGAAGGCGCGGTCATGATCACCAGGGTGGAGCAATTCGCGCGATCGCTGGCGGCAGGTGTGCATCAGGCCCATGAAAAAACAAAATAATACTTACGCGGTAATCCTCGTCGGAGGTAAAGGGAAAAGGTTGCGGCCGTTATCGACCAATGCCCGTCCGAAAGCATTTCTGTCGGTAACCGCCGATCGCAAGACGATGTTCCGTAATGCAGTTGATCGCGTTAGCAGGATCCTGCCGCGTTCGCAGATTCTGGTCATGGCGAATAGGGCTCACCGCGCTTTAGTTACCGCAAGTCTTCCCGGCCTTTCGCCGCACAATTTGTTACTGGAGCCGGTATCACGCAATACGGGACCGGCCATTGCCCTTGCCGCTCTCTCTCTGTGGAAACGCAATCCTGATGCGGTGATGGTCGTGCTCCCCGCAGATCAGTATATTGAAAACGTGCCGGGGTATCTTTCCAGCCTCAAGAAGGGTATTGCTTTTGCGCAGCGAGGTAATGATCTTGTTTTGATGGCGGTCAAACCGACATACCCGGCAACCGGGTTCGGTTATCTT
Organism: Candidatus Omnitrophota bacterium; assembly: GCA_037143495.1. Taxonomy (GTDB): domain Bacteria; phylum Omnitrophota; class Gorgyraeia; order JABMQH01; family JABMQH01; genus JBAWYO01. The sequence goes on from JBAWYO010000082.1 coordinate 3,741, forward strand.
AAACTTCGCTCTTCAAGCCGGCATCGAGCCGTCGCCATCGGCAAGGTTGAAAAGTTCCTGGAAAAACCGGAGATCAGGACTGCAGAACGTTTTTTGCGGGATAGCTCCTATTTCTGGAACGCCGGTATTTTCATATGCCGCGCCGGCGCGCTGCTGCAGTCGATCAAGGTATGGGCACCCGATATCGGGGAGATCATTCGCTCGGCGCCCAATGATCTCTCCCGCATCAGGTACCGGGCTTTTCCTGATATCTCGATCGACTATGCGGTCATGGAAAAAGCTGATAACCTCTATGCTGTCCGGGGTAATTTCGGCTGGCGCGACATCGGGTCTTTTGAAGCGCTGAAAGAAGTTCTGGAAAAAGAAGGTCGCTCTTTCACGAGCGTCCGCGGAAGGATTACCGCGATCGCTTGAGGATCGCGCACGGGAGGAGTACGTGAGGATCATAGCGCTGGATGTGGGGACGAAGCGCATCGGCGTCGCGATGAGCGACCCGCTGGGTATCATCGCGCAGGGGGCGAAGACCGTCCTGGCCGCCGACGAACAAAAGGCGCTGGAAGAGATCCTTGCTTTCGCGGCTGCCAATGAAGCCGCGGAGATCGTTGTCGGGCTTCCGCTTAATATGGATGGAACCGAGAGCCAGATGACGCGCTTTGCGCGCGATTTTGCCGGCAAGCTCAAAGAGAAGGCGCCGCAGATCACGATCGTGATGCGCGACGAGCGATTAACGTCGCTCCAGATCGAGCGCGACCTTATTTTTCTTGATGTTTCGCGGGAGAAACGCAAAAAAATCAATGATATGCTTGCCGCCCAGATCATCCTTCAAAATTATCTCGACTCACGACGAAGAGAGGAAGAGAAAAATGTATAAATCAGTGGTCCTTAAGAACGGCCTCCGGATCATCCTTGCGGATATGCCCGCGGTGGAATCGCTCTCGATCGGCATCTGGATCAGCGCGGGCGGACGCTATGAAACGAAAGAGCAGGCAGGGATCAGTCATTTTCTCGAGCACATGGTCTTTAAGGGAGCGGCGGGCAGGAGCGCGCGCGAACTTAAAGAGGCGATCGAAGGGCGAGGCGGACAGCTGAACGCTTTCACCGGTGAAGAGTCGACGTGCTATCTGGCAAAGGTCCTGGCGAAAGACGCGGCGATCGCGCTCGATATCTTAAGTGATATGGTCCTGGAACCCCGCCTGGCCCGCAGTGATTTTCTGAAAGAGCGGCTCGTTATCCTCGAAGAGATCAAAATGTACATCGATATGCCTCATCATTATGTTCAGGAGATACTTGCCGAACTCCTCTGGCCGGACCAGCCGCTGGGAATGCCGCTGGCGGGGACGCCGGAAACAGTGTCGGCGATGACCAATAAAGACCTTGCAAAGTATCGTAATAGCCTTTATAATCCACAGAATATCGTCGTAGCGCTCGCCGGTAGGCTTTCAGCACCTGAAATGGTCCGGCGAATCGGCGCCAAATTCTCTCGCGTGCCGCCCGGCACGAAAAATGTCTGCGAAGCGGCCCGCCTTATTCAGAAAGAGCCGGCGACGCGTTTTTTTTATAAAGAGACGGAACAGACGCACGTAGCTCTCGGGATCCATGGATATGACCGCTTCTCGAAAGATAAATACGCGCTCGACCTTCTGCATATTATTCTCGGCGGCAATATGTCTTCAAGGCTTTTTAATGAAGTGCGGGAACGTCTGGGCCTCGCGTATGAGATATCGTCGCACATTAAACATTACCATGATACCGGGGCGCTCATCATATCCGCCGGCATCGATAACAAAAAAGTGGAACGGGCGATCACGGTCGTGCTGAGCGTTCTGGCCGACATGAGAAAGCGCGCCGTTACGCGCGAAGAATTCCATCGAGCGAAAGAATTCTACCGCGGTCAGCTTTTAATGATCTTCGAAGATACGATGGGGCATATGCTCTGGCTGGGGGAAAAGCAGGTATCCAATGATAGCGAGTATCGCGCGCAGGAGATCCTCCGGCGCCTTGACGGGGTCACGATCGACGATATCCGCCGCGTAGCCACTGATATTATACGGCCCGGGAAGCTCAGCTTCGCGAGCGTTGGCCCGGTCAAGAAAGATATCCAGCGCTCGATCAGCAAACGGCTCGCAGACCTGTAAGGCCGGAACCATCAGTACGAGGAGATGTACCGTGAAAAAAAAGATCATAGTCGCACCCAGCATATTGTCAGCCGATTTCGCGAATCTTGAGCGCGACATAAACACCGTATCGAAGGCGGGAGCTGAATGGCTTCATATCGATGTTATGGACGGACACTTCGTGCCGAATATCACCATCGGCCCCGCGGTCGTCCGCAGTGTCAGGAAAATCACGCAGCTGACGCTCGATGTCCACCTTATGATAACGGAGCCCGAAAAGTTTATTGAACCGTTCGTAAAGGCGGGGAGCGATATTATCACGTTTCACGTTGAAGCTTCCCCTGATCCAGCGAAGGTGATAAAGCTCATTAAAGGGTTCGGCGTAAAAGCCGGCATTTCAATAAAGCCAAAAACACCGCTGGCAACTATTGCACCCTATGTACCCGGTGTTGATATGGTCCTGGTGATGAGCGTAGAACCGGGTTTCGGTGGACAGGAATTCATGGAAACGGCGCTTCCAAAGATCGAAGAGCTCCGGGGTCTTTTTGCAGGCCTGATATCGGTCGATGGAGGGATCAATGGCGCCAACGCAGGCAGGGTAACCAAAGCGGGCGCCGACATACTGGTAGCGGGAAATTATCTTTTTAGCGCCGCCGATATGCGTGCGGCGGTTGACCGGTTGCGCACCTAACAAAGGAGAGGCGAGGGATGGGTATTAAATTCGGGACGGACGGATGGAGGGCTATCATCGGCGACGAATTCACATTCGAGAATGTGAAGATCGTCGCGCAAGCGATCGCGGATTATGTGCATGCCCATGACGCGCAGGGGCGGGGCCTCGTGGTCGGTTACGATACGCGTTTTCAGGGGAGCCGGTTCGCCGATACTGTAGCGAACGTCCTGGCGGGCAATGCGATCAAGGTCGTTCTTTCACAGGGGCCGACGTCAACGCCTGCCCTGAGCCTCTCGATAAAAGAACGCAATCTTTTCGGCGGTATTATGGTTACCGCCAGTCATAACCCGCCCTCCTACAGCGGCATTAAGTATAAGGCCTACTACGCCGGACCGGCGGATTCCGATATTATCAAGCCGATCGAGGCGTTGCTGGGCAAAAATCCGGTTCGCGGGGCCGGCGATGACGCCAAAAGCGACGGACTGATCATTCGCGTTGATCTCAACGCGCCGCATAAGGC
>JBAWYO010000083.1:0-6992 GCA_037143495.1 Candidatus Omnitrophota bacterium
GAATATTTCTTTTTTCAATATTCCAAAAAATGCCGCTTTGTATCCGGCATATTGTGTCGAAGATGATCTTTAAGCCCCGTTTAAAAAAAACCGCCCGGATCCTGGGATGGACAGTCTTCGGCCCCGGCGTGGTTATCGACGAATACTCCTACCTGCATCATCCGAAGCGCTTAAGTAACGTCACCATCGGCAAATTCTGCTCTATTGCGGAGGGGCTCTACGTGATGCCCCATGAGCATAATTTTCTTAATTATTTCAACTATAAATTTGATGATTTTCTTTCGCCGTTCTATAACAAATACCAGAGGAATGCGACGCCGGACATCATGCGGAATATTGTGATTGGCAACGATGTGTATATCGGCGTTAATTGCACAATCCTGGGAGGGGTTACGATCGGCGACGGTGCAGTCGTTGCCGCCGGCGCGGTCGTCACCAAAGATGTTCCCCCGCACACCGTGTACGGAGGCGTGCCCGCTAAGCTCATAAAAAATAAAGAATTTACCGACCTGCGGATCAGAGATTTTGATTTTACGCAGATAGATTACCTCGCCCGGCTCGAGGAGATAATCAAGGACCACTCTACCCGCGTATGAAAAAGATTCTCATCAACGATATAGGATATCTGATAAAAGTCCCCCGGATCGCCATTATTTCGAAAATAAAGATATGGCAGAAGCGGGGGTTTCGCGTCACAATACTTTGTCCCCGCGCGGGCAGAATATTTTATGAGAAGTACCTCGCGGATGTGGATTTCATAGTTGTGCCCGCATGCATGGATACACGGAACAATTTTATTTTGATCGGGGAGTTCCTTAAAAGGAACATTGTCGCACTTTTTTTTCTGCCGGTCATAAGAAATAGGTACGATGTGATCTACTCCGTATCCGCGGTCCTCGACATCGTATTGCTGCCTTGGTGCCTGAAGGTGGTCGACGGAAAAGTGAAATGGTCGGTGGTATTCGATAATATCGTTCCTCTCAAAGACCCCGGCAATAAGATTGTTCGTTTTCTTGCTTGGCTCTTTTTTCTTATCAGTGTCGCTGTAGTGCATAAGGCGGATAGGATATTCGCTATATCCCAGGACCTTAAGCTCTTTTTGCTGGAAAATGGGTTTAGGGAGGAACAGGTGACGGTCACCGGCAACGCGGTGGAGGTCGAGCTCATAAAAAAAGCTGTTCGAACGGGAGATCATACGATCGATGCTCTATTTATCGGCAGGATCAACGAGACCAAAGGCATCTACGATATGCTCAAGATCCTGGAAGAGATAAAGAAGATCTATCCTTCATTTCAGCTGGCGATTATGGGGGACGGCGACGAACTCACCAAGCGGGATTTCCGCAAAACCATCAAAGAGAAGGGACTTGAAGCCAATATCCGGTTCCTCGGTTATCGGAGCGGGCTTGATAAATTCACCGTGATAAAGAGCAGTAGGTGTTTTTGGTTCTTTAGCGTGAGCGCGAGTGAAAGTTTCGGGATAGCGCTTATGGAAGCTGTTTGTTCGGGAGTGCCCGCATTTGCGTATGACCTGCCGCCGTATCGGACGATCTACCGTAACCATGAAGTGACGATTATTGAAAAGGGTAATTACCGGGCCGCGACCTCCCGAATACTCGAATTTTTTAAGGCGGGAAGGTTCGAGAACCGGAACGGTACCCTTCTGCTGGACCGTTATAACTGGGACGCTATCGCGGACATAGAATATAATTCGATGAGTTCTTATGATATCGTTTGATTATGAAGGATGTCCGCAGGGGGTAGCGCTCGTGCGGGGTGAGAAGAACCTTAATCTCTCTTTTTTGTCCGGTCTGATCAGGGAAAAATTGAGAGAAAAAAATAAGATCAGCATCCTGGAGATCGGCGCAGGCGGGGGGAGGAATCTGCGCGCGCTCCATGAGCGGTTTGGCGCCAGCGTTGAGCTCTTCGGCACAGATATCAGCGTTGCGGCGATACGCTATGCCCGGGAGTCGGGCATCGGAACTTTTTATCTGGCCGCTTCCGACAATATCCCGTTCGAGAAAAAAGTCGATCTGATCCTGATGATCGATGTGCTGGAGCATTTGCCGACCGAAGCCTGCGTTAAGGAGACCCTGGAGAACGCCCGCGACCATTTATCGCCAGGTGGCCGCATCTACATATCCATTCCGATAGAATTGAATCGGTTCTCGCTGACCTGGTTCTTCAGCAAAGTACCATATTTACAAAAAGCCACCAGGATCTGTTACGGACATGTAATCCAGTTCGAACGGGACCGCTTTCTGCGGTTGATCGATCCGGCGGCTTTTTTGATACAAGAGGTTTTTTACAGTTTTCATTTTCTTTATCAGGTTCACGCGCTCATCTTCTTTTTTCTACCAAAGATCTTGGTGCGGGGATTTTTGGGCGAAAAGGTCTCGAATGCATTGAGGGATTCCAATGAACTGATGGCAGGCAGGAGATTTCCAATCGCCTCCCTGGGCAAAAGTATCTTCGTGTGCTTAAGCCAGCCGTTAATCTCCCTTGCTTTTCAGGAATCTGAGTTCAGGAGGGGCTCTTGTGCAGGCGCGGGGAATATGCATGTCATTGTAGCGGCGAACACGACTGTATAGCGGGGACCAAGCGTTCATGAAGAAGTACTTATTTCCCTTAGCTGCTTTTTCTTTAATGGCCGTCATAGTGACGTTCCCCTTGGTTTTAAAATTTATGATATGCATCCCGGGGTTCGCTACCACGAACGAACCATATTCCGCGTTATGGGAGTTTTGGCGCATCAAGTATTCGATTTGTCACCACAGTTCTTTGATGCATACGTCTTTTCTTGCGTATCCATTCGGGCTCGACCTGCACACAGAATATCTGGCATATGTCTGGATGGACCTGATCTATGTTTTAAGCATAATCATGAAACCTGCGGCGGCGTATAATTTTCAGGTTCTGCTGAATTTCATCCTGTGTGGGGTCGTCACCTATGCGGCGGTCTATCATGTTACCCGTAGCAGGTTCAGTGCACTCTTGAGCGGGATAACGTTCGCTTTTTGTCCGTATCAGTTCGCCAGGAGTTGGCAGCATCTCGGGTTGACCTATAACGAACTGATACCGCTCAGTTTATTCGCGGCGATCATGTTAAAAGAAGAGCGAACGAGACAAAATATCATTTTTTTCATTATGAGCCTGCTGCTACTTTTCTCTTTTGATTTTTCGATCATGTATTTGGGTATGATCGCGGTGGCCACTTTTCTGGTCTATGTGGCGGCGTATAACTGGAGAAAGAAATTGTACCTTGAAAGAGGTCTTTTCGTCGAGGATGGCAAATATTTTGCCTGTGCGGCCATCGCAGGGGCTGTGACATTTATGATCGTGCTGCCGCAATTCCTGCCGATGATCGTAAAGAGCGCCGCGGCTTCGCCGTCGGCCGTCGCGTCCGGTTTTAATTTCTATCACAGGCCTTTTAACGATCTCTTTATCCAGTCGGCTAAGCCGCTTAGTTATCTGCTGCCGGCTACATCGCATCCGGTTTTCGGAAAATTTACGGAGCAGTTCATCGGCTCGTCGCTGTATGGTGTGAGCTATACCGAACACGCTTTGTACCTGGGGTGGGTGCCGTTAGCGCTGGCGTTTATCGCGTGGAGAAGCTGGAGAAGGAGGGGCAGGTCACCAGACACCAGACACCAGTCACCAGTAAAAGAAATAGCATGTACCAACGACCGTTTTTACATCGGCTTTTTTGTCCTGCTCGCCATTGTCGCGTGGGCATTTTCACAACCGCCGTATTTCACTTTTCCCGCGTTCAAGATCTACATGCCGTCATTCTTCATGTACAAAATATTGCCGATGTATCGGGCGTATTGCAGGTTCGGGATTGTTCTTATGCTCGCGGTCGCGGTCTTGGCTGGATTCGGCTTGAAATATGTTCTCGCGCGGTTTCTGTCGAGAAGAGTCCGTATTGTTGTCGCGGGGCTTGCGTGTTTGCTGGTTCTCTTTGAATTTTTTAATTTTCCGCCATATAAAATGGTTGATCTTACCCACTATCCACAGGTGTACAATTGGCTTAAAGCTGAAAAAGGGGAGTTTGCGGTCGCCGAATACCCGCTTGACACGGAGAGCCCTAACGAATATTATAAATTCTGCCAAACGATCCATGAGAAGAAGATCATTAACGCGACAATGCCCGGTACCGTGGCGAATAAGCTGGCCCGGCGGATGTGGCGCCTCTCTGAACCTGAGACCGCTCATATTCTGCGATGGATGGGCGTGCGGTATGTTATCGTCCATCTTGACGCGTATATGAAGTCCGAGGACGAAGAATGGGTAGATGAGTCCGGGAAAGTGAAGGAGCGGCGTCTACCCGGACTCAAGCTGGTTCAGTCATATGATACGATAGATGTCTATGAGGTTACGGCTTTGCCAAAGGAGCCCGTAGGGTATGAATAGAAAAGTCCTGTTAATACTCGCGGCTATCATCCTGGCCGCGATGGTAGCGCGGCTCTGGGGTTTGAGCGGGCGGGGGCTCTTCTCGCCCGATGAAACGCGGTATTATCGAGACGCGGTGATGGCTAAAGCGAGCATCGATGGCTATTGCTCTTCGCCCGTGGTAAAGAATTTTAAAGGATTCATGGCATCGCTCCTGCCGCTGACGGAAGCTTTCGCCGGTAAGCCCGGACATACGTTCCTGGGGTTGCTGGCGTTGTATCTCTTTGGCGCGCATCAGTACAGTGTTCTTCTGATGAACGCGCTTCTGGCGACGGCGACAGTTCCGGTCGTTTTTCTGATCGGAAGAAAACTCCATAATGAGAAGACCGGCCTTATCGCGGCGGCGCTTCTGGCGGTATGTTCCGCCCATGTCTATTTTTCGCGGTCATTTCTCGCGCATACCGACCAGGCATTTTTTCTTATGCTGGGGACCTATCTCTATCTTGATCAAAAACGCGCGTTCGCCGCGCTCTGCCTGGGGTATGCTTTTCTCGTCCATCCGACGGGGATTATTTATTTTTTGCCGTTTGCGGGATATGAATTTTTTCTGCTGATCACCCGAAAGAGGCGCTTTGGGCAGATCACGGGGTTTACGGCCTGTTTTTTTCTCCCGTTCCTTGCGCTGGAGTCGGTCTCACTCTTTGGCAGGAGTGATTTTGGTTCGCTGATTGTCGCGCTTAAGCAGAGTTACCTGGGGCAGATGCTCTACAATAGCGGGGAGGCGCTCGCGTTGGGCGCCCACAACAACAGGAGCCTGGGACCCTTTCACTATGGTATAATGAGTTTATTGAGCAATGGAGTACTTGCTACGAGTGTGTACGCGGCGGGATTGGCCGGCGGCATCGTCTTTTTTATTAAACAGAGGAATGCCGGGGCATTCATAACGTGCGCCGTACCCGCAGCTCTTTTTATCTATTGGCAATATGTTACCGGCCATGAGCGGCTCTTTCGTGAGATCATTTTTCTCTTTCCATTTTTTTGTATAATGTCAGCAGTTCTTATGGTTCGTCTTAATAGGAAATTAGCCGCGGCTCTTTTGATCGTGCTCATAGGCGAAGGAGCCTGGTATTCGGCGAAGGCAATAATGATCACGTCGGAATATCCGCGGATCGAACGATTTTTGATCGATCAGCGTGTTGATAAAGTGATGACACCGTCAGAATATATTTCTACGACGACCGATGTCCTGATGCCCGGACTTAAGGACGTCAAGATCTATCGGGTGGCCGGCAGCGAAGAGGCGCGGGAGGTGAGAGCCCGGGAAGGCGTCTCGTTTATGATCGCGACTCCGGGTGAACACGAAACCGGGCGCATGGTGAGCCGGCGAGCGTCTCCGGTGATCTCGATACGGGAACCGAACAGGGCGTATCTTCCGTCGTTTTATGAGGATATGCGCATACGTGGAGAGCTCGGAGCAGGCGCGTGTGCGCAGAACGCGGACCTCACGACGGTGGCGGTCTATGACATTCGAAAGGAGAAGCGTTCATGAGGGCGGTTAAGCGAATTCTCTTCGGGGCAATAGTTTGTACGCTGATCTTCGGTTTTTCCGCGCGCGGCGAGAGCTACACGCTTGAAAAAGGTGAAGAGCTGACGTATAAGGCTCAATTTCTGAATATCATCCCGGTGGGAACCGTGACGATAACGGTCGGCGAGATGACGAAATATGAGGGGGCCAAGGTTTTTCCCATCACGTGCCGCGGACGTTCCGCACAGTGGATAGCGCTCCTTTTTAAGGCGGAGACCCAGCTGACGGCAACGGTCGACTCGACGAAGATCTACCCGTATCGCTATGAGCAGGTATTGCGTATCGCCGGCAAGCCGGATGATCTGCGCCTGGCGACCTATGACCGCGCTCATAATATCATGGAAGCGCAGGGGAAGGGGCGCAAGAAGGTACCCGTTGATGTGCGTGATCCGCTATCGGCGATCTTTTTCCTGAGGACGCAGCCGCTCAAAGATCAGTTTCAAGTCAAGCAGATGATCAACAGTAACCAGTCCAATTATATTTTTGACGCAAAAGTTATAGGAAAAAAGGTCATCAACAGGGTTGTGTGCTGGGTCGTTGACGCGAAGGTCCGCCGCGAGAATAAGAGCATGTACCACTCGATGGATGTGACGGTCTATGTCAGCGCCGATGAGCGCCAGGTTCCTGTCCTGATCAAGGCAAAAACAAAAATAGGGCCGGTGGCGCTGGTCCTGGTAGCGAGGTGACCGGTGAATAAAAATATCTGCGAACGCATCGAACGGTACGCGATCATCGGCATCGCGTTCTTCCTGCCGCTGTCAAGCGGCGCGGTAAATACGTTGATCGCTATCGGTATAGGCTTCTGGCTCCTGGGTAAGATCCTGCGCAAAGAAGCGCGTCTTGCGCCGACCGGAATGAACCTGCTCTTCCTCCTCTTTTTCATCGCATGCTCTCTGTCATTCATCCACTCAGTCGACGCGCGCACGAGTTTGCAGGGGCTGGTCAAAGTACTCAAATATTTTGGTATTTTCTTTCTCCTGGCGGAGGGGGTCAGAGATCTTAAGACGCTCAAGAA
>JBAWYO010000084.1:0-6984 GCA_037143495.1 Candidatus Omnitrophota bacterium
CTTGAGGGTATAAAAAAAGCGGCCGTCAGCACGCCCTGTCGGCCACGTTAATTCCTTTAATGATCTATTTCCTTACTGCAGGTTCAGCCGTCTTTTATTGCGCAGGTACCCCTCTTCGCCCAAAAGCTGCTGTGCCATCTCGTCTTTGTCCTGCCCATTATTAAAATCATATTCGATAATGGCGACGAACTGCAGCACCTGATCGAACGGCCGGGAGAGCATCGGCGCATTCTGGGCGGCCATATCATCGATGAACCCGACATAGTGTGACGGCTCTCTCCCGATACGTATCCCCCGGTCCTTAAATTCCGATATAAAATAGTGCACCACCAGTTCTTTAGTCTTGGCATTCGAGATGTGCGGCCACGCCTCGCTGGTATTCTTAAGATTCGCGATGATCATCGTAAAATCATCGGGCGGAGCCGGACGGGGTTCCGGTGTCGGCGGCGGGATGCCCTGCGAAGCCGGAAATTGTTGAAGGATGCCCGGGGACTGCTGGGGGATATTCAGCGGCGCGGCGCCCGGAGCGACCGGCTGCTGCGGAGGGATAGCCGGCGGCTGTTGAAGAATTACCCGGGATTGCGCGGCGACCGGATGGATGCTCATGCCGCTCTTGGCCGCTTTAAGCGCCCGCGGATCGGCGCCGGCATGAACCACGCCGGGGAGCATACAAAACCACCAGGAAGATGCGAGCACCATCACCCATCTGCTCCAGCGCTCTCTCATATTTTTGCCGCTTTCCTTCTCCCGCTCAACTTCGTGAAGTCTCCGGGATCGTCACTCTTTACCTAATTTCTCCAGAATTTTTTCGCTGCGTTTGAGCTTTCTGCGCAAGAGCTCCGCGATCGGACGCAGAACCTTAAAAATGTCCCGTTCGCGTAACCGATAATACACATTCTTCTTCTCCTGCCGGGCTTCCAGGACGCCAAGATCCCGCAAGATCGCCAGATGCCTCGAGAGACTCGACTGCTCAACGCCCAATTCCTGCACCAGCTTTCCAACGCTGGCTTCCCCCTCCTTAAGATATTCAATGACCTGAAGACGGATAGGATGTGCCAGGGCTTTCAGGAAATCGGCTTTAATTTTAAAAACCATATCATCGATTGAACGCATAGGTCCTTTCCGGGAAGGCCACCGTTTACTCTTTTTCTTTCAAGAGCTCTTCGGCGCGTCCGATAGCGTCTTTCATATTCGAGAATACATTCTCTTCGCCGATCAGATCATACAGATTCGCTTTGATCATTTCGCTCAGAGGCTGGATATGAAGCCCGGTGATAACCAGCCGGATCTTTTCGCGGTTACATTTATTATAAAAACTCTTCAGCGCATGCATACCCGACGAATCGATCAGGGGAACGTCACGAAACCGGAGTATCCGCACGCTCGGTTTATTACTGACCTGCCGATCAACCTCATCGAACCGGTTGGCGGCGCCGAAGAAGAGCGGCCCGTTGATCTCATAGATCTCGACGCGCGGCGGTATCTTGAACGCCGGCAGCGACTGTTCCTCCGCCCGATCCTCATCTTCAAATTCCCTGGCGAAGACCTTGATATTCGTCGTATCAGACATCCGTTTCATAAAAATAAACGAGGAGAGCACGACCCCGACCTCGATAGCGACGTTCAGATCAACAAAGACCGTCAGGAAAAAAGTCGCTAAAAGAACTGACCTTCCCCCATGAGACCACCGGAGGAGCTCACTGAATGAGCGCCATTCGCTCATATGGTACGCGACGACGACCAGAATGCCCGCTAAACACGCCAGCGGGACGAATTTGATCCACGTCCCTAAAAAAAGCAATACCGCGAGAACGGTTACGGCGTGCACGATCCCCGCGACAGGGGTCCTGCCACCGCTCTTGATATTCGTCACGGTCCTGGCGACGGCACCCGTCGCCGGCATCCCGCCGAAGAGCGCCGAACCGATATTGGCGATACCCTGTCCGATAAGCTCGGTATTAGAATTATGTTTTGAGCCGATCATGCCATCGGCGACAATGGCGGAGAGCAGCGATTCGATCGCGCCCAGCAGAGCGATCGTCAGGGCTGGTTGAAAGAGCTCCCGGACTCTCGCGATCCCCACCATCGAAAAATGAGGCATCGGAAGGCCATGCGGCAGATCACCAAAGCGACTGCCGATCGTTTCGACCGGCAGGTGGAAAAAAGCGGCGAGCGCCGACACAAAAACAAGAGCGACAAGAGCGCCCGGTAAACGCTTCGAGATCCTCGGCGACAAGGTTACCAGCAAGACCGTTACCACCCCCAGAACCACGGCGTATATATTCACCGTACCCATATGCTCGATGAAGAGCCGCCATTTCTCAATAAATTCGGCCGGCACGTTGCCGATACCCAACCCCAGAAAATCTTTGACCTGCGACGAAAAAATGATCACCGCGATACCGCTGGTAAAACCGACGATCACCGAATGAGGGATGAATTTGATAGCGGTTCCCAGTTTCGCGACCCCCATAATTACGAGGATGATGCCGGCCATCAACGTGGCGATGACGAGCCCGTCAAAGCCATACTTCTGGACGATCCCGTAGACAATTACGACAAAAGCTCCGGTCGGGCCGCCGATCTGTACACGGCTCCCGCCCAGCACAGAAATGAGGAGACCGGCAATAACGGCGGTAAAGAGCCCCTTATCCGGGGAGACACCTGACGCGATCGCGAACGCGATCGCTAAGGGGATTGCAACCACACCGACGATAAAGCCCGCGATACAATCCGCAACGAATTTATCCCGGGAATAGTCTTTAAGGCATGTCACGAGCTTAGGGTAAAACATTTATTCCTCCTGATACTTCAGCATGAAAAGAATATCGCTCTATTATATACCAAATCTAACATATGTAAATATTAAGTTATGATGAGATAAAAAAATGCGGCATCACCTAAACTATCCTTCACGATGATCCTTCTTAATCTCGTGTTCCCGACCTGTATATACGGTGCGTGCCGGAACAAGGGTACCTTTAGGAACAATCGCCCCCGCCGCAATGATAGCCTTGTCTTGGATCTCGCATCCCGGCATGACCGTGCAATGGGAGCCGAGCAGAACATTGCTGCCAATTTTGACCTTTCTCAACTTCAAAGATGCTCTCTCCACGATATGGCAATTAATGATCGCCCCGCCGCCGATGACCGTGTTATCCCCGATCTCTAGCAAGGTTGCGTCAAAAACATATTTCGAATTGAACTGCACATTTTTCCCCAGTTTTGCGCCCAAAAGACGGAACATAATATTCGCAAAAGGGGTCAAGAGAATAAAATCAATGAACGTGTAATGGATCAGCAAGAAAAGAGAACTGATAAAAGCCCATTTCAGCGCCTCACCCGAAAAAAGCGGATAGGTCCCTTCCTTTAACCTCAACCCCAACATGGTTCTAAACAACCCTACCAGCAAAATAAGCGTTAGACCAAAAATGAAATAACCCAACGATACCGCCGTTCCAAGGAAAAATAGCCTTACCAGCGGTATCATCGCAACGGTGGCATGCCATACCTTCAGCAATAGTGCCAGACCAGGCACCAGTGCCGCGCCAAAGAAAACCGAACCCATCACATACATGAATATCGCGAACAACAACTGAGCCACAACGGTTAACAACCATTTCATAGTTTATCCTTTCATAATGTGCCCGCGAACCAATCAAGACATAGTTTCATAAAAGCGCCGGGCTGCTGATCGAACATCGTCTCAGCATGCCCGCCCTTCTCAAGAATAACGATCTTCTTAGGCTCCCGCGCCTTGGTATACAATTCCCTGCTATGCCTTGGATTGATCAGCCAGTCTTCCGCACCATGAATGAATAAAACCGGCCGGGGGGAAATTTGATCAACAATATCGATCGGAGCGGTCTTCGGCGACCACGGATGACCCGGGCGAACCCCCTTACCCTTGGATTTATATCCCAGATTCAACTTAAGATCATCAAGCATCGCGGGTTTCCAAAAATGAAAATCGATCTTCCAAAAATCATACGGAGCGCTGACCGCGATGACGGTCTTGATATCCTGATTTTTCGCCGTTTCTAACAAACTGATCGCCGCGCCTAACGAAAATCCCATCAGGCCAATGGATGCGTACCCGCAGCTTTTCACATAATCGATAACGGCCCTCAGATCACCGCATTCTTTGGATGTCCACGTAAAAAGACCGGAACTCTTCCCGTGTCCCCGAAAATCGAAAGCGACAACATCATAATGAAGCGCTATCGCTTTCGCGATCTCTCGAAAAAGATATGCATCTTTGGCATTAAAGAATCCATGCGCAAGAATAACCACCTTCCTGAACCCCTGCTCATGATGCACCGCTTCTATACGGTGATTATCTTTTGTCGTTAACGTCACCTTACGCATGGAGCTCTCCTGTGTCCGCCGCAGTTAATTCCTGGGCCAACGATTTAACCCGCTTAAGATCCGTCTTGCCGGTCCCGAGGATCGGGATCTCCTCCACACGATAAAAACTATCCTTCTTTGGTATCCACAAATTAGGAATACCTTTCCTGGTCAACGATTCACGGGTCGCCTCGACATCCATATCGACGGCATGAAGCACCACCAGCCGCTCACCCTTCTTTTCATCAGCGACAGAGGTTACGGCGATAACCGGATCGGTCGCGCCTACCGCTTCCATAATATTTTCTTCAACTTTAATATGCGGGACCATCTCACCGCCGATCTTACTGAAGCGACTCAAGCGATCCGTGATCTTGATAAACCCATCCTCATCGATCATGGCAATGTCGCCGGTAATGTACCAACCCTCTTTCAGGACCTCCGCTGTCTTGGCCGGACTGTTCAAGTACCCCTTCATCACGTTCGCGCCTTTAACTAAAAGTAAGCCCTCCTCGTCAGGCCCTTTGATTTCTAGCGTATCGGGATCGACGACTTTAACCGCAACGCCGGGGATCGGATGGCCGACCTTGCCGAATTTATGCCCCGTCTGGCGCTCCAGAGCTTCCTCGTTGACATAATCGGGAAAACCAACGGTCACGATCGGAGATAATTCGGTCGCGCCATACCCCTCGAACGGCACCACCCCGAACTTCTCGCGGAACGCGTTTGCCAGCGGTTCTTTCAATTTCTCAGCGCCAACGACAGCCATCCGCACTGACGCAAACTGTTCTTTGGTGCACTTCTTGACATACGCCAGCATAAATGTCGGGGTTCCCATCAGGATCGTCCCCTTATACTTGGCGGTAAGCTTCCCGATAGTGCCGGCATCCAACGGATTCGTATGATAGACAACCCCTACCGCTGTCCCGACGGGAAAACAGAGCGACGCGGTGAATCCAAAAGAATGAAAAAATGGCAGCGCGGCTACAACCACATCATCCCGTTGGACCCTGAAGACCTGGTAAAAACCTTCGATATTTGAAAAGATATTGGCATGGGTAAGCAAGACACCTTTAGGATCTCCTGTTGAGCCGCTGGAAAAGATAACCGTCGCCACATCATCCACGTTGCGCTTATCACCCCGGACAAACAAAGTGCTCAGCAGCCAGCGTGGAAAAAGGAACGCTGAAAGAAAATAGAGCCCGGACTTCCCCGGGCTCATGTTCGGTTTTATATCTTCGAGAAAAACCATCTCAGGCCTTGCCGCGATCCCTATTTTCTCCAAAAATGCCCGGGAAGTGATGATCATCCGCATGTTGCACTGCTTAACGCAAGAATCAAAAGCCTCCGTAGAAAGCGTAAAGTTCAGGTTAACAGGCACTTTACCCGCGAACGCGACCGCGATATTAGAAATTGCCGCCATGCAAGACGATGGCAATAATACTCCTACCATTTCATTTGTTTCTTTGGGCCGACGATCAGAAGGGAATAGAGCTTTTGATATGGCAACGACAGCCGCGAAGACTTTGGGATACGTGAACCGCGCTCCCGTTGAGTCTGCCATGCAAAATTTGAACGGATGCCGTTTCACTTCATCAATAAAAGCCACGTGAAGCTTCTTACGCCATTCTCCGCGTAAAATGTTTGCCTCTGCCCCCAGCTCTTGCACCGCCAAACGCACCTGATGTACCCTGGATGTAGCGGGCATAGGCTTCCCGAAAACGATCGAAACCGGATACAGCGTAAAACGCGGCATCTTCCAGAAATACTTTCCATGGGCAAACGTATAAATACTCCCCCAGATATTATCGAGATACAAGGGAATGATCGGCGCGTTTACTCCTTTCATAATGCGCTCAAAGCCTCTATTAAAAGGAAGCATATTACCTGTGCGAGTCAAAACCCCCTCAGGGAAAATACAGACCAGCTCACCGTTCTCAATCGCCTTTCGCGCCTCTGCCAACGCGCCCACTATTGCTTTGGGTCCCTCGTCACGATCAATAGGAATGACCTTCAGCACACGACAAAAAAGATTCACCACGGGAAGCTCATATATTTTGCGATACATGATATAACGAACCGGACGCTTCAAGGCCGCGAGTATTAAAACCGCATCAACATAAGAAATATGATTAGCGATAAGAAGCGCGCCGCCTTCCTCGGGAACCCGGTTGCTGTTGACCACGCGTAATTTATACACCGAGTGCGCAAGAACCCAATTTACCAACCTCACTAAAGCGATAGGTAACGTCACCACGATATAGACCGTCGCGATTGCGGACAAAACAGCCATGATCCAGAAGATCTTGTCGGCGCCGATTGCCATTTGCCCGCCGAAGAACCATAGAAAACCGCCTGCCAGAAGTGATCCGAACGAAGAAATGATGTTCACAACGGAAAGGTACTGCCCCCGCTCTTCTTTCGGGCTGTAGCGCTGAAAAAACGCGTTCAACGGAACAGTATAAAAACCTGCGCATATGCCCAAGATAAAAAGCATGACCAGGGCCACATAGAAATTGCCGCCGAACCCTAACAGGAGGGACATCACCGTAATACCCATTGCGCCCAGCGGTACTAATCCCAATTCGACCTTCCCTTCGGAGGCCACTCCTGCCAGCACGCTTCCTGCCGCTATAC